>JBOGUE010000202.1:0-5592 GCA_050695955.1 Thermomicrobiales bacterium
GCCGCGGGGACGCCGGCCGAAGATAGCGGGGAAGACGGTGGCGGTGAAGAAGTTGCCTCGACCGAAATCACAGTCGATATGGTCGATATCGCCTTCGAGCCGACCGAGTTTGAGATTCCGGCCGGGACTGAGGCAACGATCAACCTCGTCAATTCCGGCAATTCCATCCACGACTTCACCATCGAGGCGCTGGGCATCAACGAGGTGCTCGACCCCGGCGCCGAAACGTCGATCACCGTGACCGCGGACGTGGGTGACTTCGACTACATCTGCACTCAGCCCGGCCACAAGGAAGCCGGCATGGTCGGCGTCATGCACGCCGTCGAAGGCGGCGACGAGACCGCCGCGGGCGGCGCCTCGCCCGTTGCCTCGCCAGGCGCGTCCCCGGTTGCATCCCCCGCCGGTGCGGAAGCAGCAGCAGCGGGCGCCGAGGTCGCGGCGACCGAGGTCTCGGTCGACATGGTCGATATTGCCTTTGAGCCGACCTCGTTCAGCATCCCCGCCGGCACCGACGTCACGGTCACGCTGACCAACTCCGGCGCGGCTCTGCACGACTTCACCATCGAGGCGCTGGACATCCACGAAGTCGTCGACCCCGGCGCCGAAACGACCATCACCATCAACGCCGACGCCGGCGACTACGACTACATCTGCACCCAACCCGGCCACAAAGAATCCGGCATGGTCGGCGTGATGACCGTGCAATAGGTGGGATGCGAAAAGCGGAATGCATGTCCGCTACTGCCTGAATGCCAGGAGAGAGGTGCCGGTTCAACTCAGGGTTCACATCATGCTCTCCAATGATCGGCACACGCCGTTCGATGTCAGTCGGATTGATCCGACTTCCGGGAATGAGCCCGGTATTGCAATGCCGGGCGGCGTCCGATGACCACGTTGGCCCGATCAATGCTGAGAACACCACCAATCACCGGTCGTCGGCCGAACGTTGCCGACCCGCCACAGGAGGGATACGACAGTGGCCAACACAACACGCTCGCCCCTAACGAGCCTGGACGAGTTGCGCCAGGCGCTGGATGGAATCGCGACCGTCCGCGAGGACGACGTCGAGATCCACGACGCGAACGGGTTTCGCGGTGGCCTCATCGACCGCCTTGTCTACACCGCCGTCTTCGGCGACGGCGAGTTGCGCGACGCCGCCCGCTGGCTGATCCGCGTCGCCGCGCCGAAGTTGGGCGCCTTCCCCGCCTCGATCCACGATCTTTACTTGGCCGCTCCAACGGGCGCCTACGCGAACGCCACGGCCCCGGCGATCAATGTCCGCGGTCTCACCTACGACATGGCGCAATCGATCCTGCGCGCCGCCAAGGCGAACGACGCCAAGATCGTCCTCTTCGAGCTTGCCCGTTCCGAGATGAGCTACACCTACCAACGGCCGGCCGAGTTCGCCTCCTCCGTCCTTGCCGGCGCGATCAAGGAGGGTTACCAGGGACCGATCTTCATCCAGGGCGACCACTATCAGGCCAACGCCAAGCAGTACGCCCAGGATCCGGAGGCCGAAATCAAGGCAGTACGCGACCTCGCCAAAGAGGCGGTCGCGGCCGGCTACTACAACATCGACGTCGACGCCTCGACGCTGGTCGATCTCAGCCTGCCCGCCATCAAAGAGCAGCAGGAGCGCAACTACGTCCACACCGCCGAGTTGACCGAGTCTATCCGGCAGCACGAGCCGGCGGGGATCACCGTCTCCATCGGCGGCGAAATCGGCGAGGTCGGTAAGCACAACAGCACCGTCGAAGACCTCCATGCCTTCATGGGCGGCTACTTGCCAGAGTTGCAACGGCGCGGTGAGGCGCTCGGCCGCGAGCTACCGGGCATCAGCAAGATCAGCGTCCAAACCGGGACCAGCCACGGCGGCGTCGTCCTGGCCGACGGCTCGATCGCCTCGGTCAACGTCGACTTCGACACCCTGGCGGCGCTCTCGAATGCGGCGCGCACGGAATACAGCATGGGTGGCGCGGTGCAGCACGGCGCCTCGACCCTGCCGGAAGAGGCGTTCAATCGCTTCGCCGAGGCGAACGCGATCGAGGTCCACCTGGCGACCGCTTTCCAGAATCAGCTCTACGACAGCGCGGCCTTCCCGGCCGATTTGAAGGAACGGATCTACGCTCATCTGGCGGAGAAGGACGCCGCCGAGCGCAAGCCGGACCAAACCGACGCCCAGTTCTACTACACCACTCGCAAGCGCGGTTTCGGCCCCTTCAAGCGTGAACTCTGGGACCTACCGGCCGAAACGATCACCGCGCTGATGGGCGAACTCGAGCAGACCTACGGCCTGGTCATGCAGCGCCTCGGCGTTGCCGGCAGCGCCAAGGTCGTCGATCACCACGTCAAACCGGTCGCCGTTTCCGTCCCGGCCCCGGACGCGTTGAAAACCGCGGTAACGGCGTAACGCCTAACGCCTATCGGCGCTTCTCCGCACCGCCTCCACGGTCAGTGAAAAGCCAAAGCGACCGGCCGGCAGCGCTGCTTCGACGTGCCCAATTCGCTCGGCCAGCGATGCTACCCGCTCGTACGAGGGTTCCTTGTGTCGCCACCAGCGAAACAGGACCATGCCGCCAAACGTGGTCAGTTGCTCGCCCCCGATCCCCTCGGTCGCCCAATGCGAGACATGAAAGCGGCCGGAACCGAGCACGCG
The DNA here is from genome assembly GCA_050695955.1 of Thermomicrobiales bacterium. Taxonomy (GTDB): domain Bacteria; phylum Chloroflexota; class Chloroflexia; order Thermomicrobiales; family UBA6265; genus JBOGUF01. The sequence continues at coordinate 2,657 of JBOGUE010000202.1, forward strand.
GTCAATCTCTGCCAGGCTGTAGTGCCGCCGCCAGCCGAGCTCGTCGATCTCCGGCGAGCGGTTGCCCCGGCCGGTGATATCCACGAGATAGCGGTACAGGTTGTACGGATCGAGGCCGGCGAGCGGTCCGGCCCTGGGCACCCGCAGCAGTAGCCGTCCACCCGGCGCAAGCACCCGTGCCAACTCGTCGACCAGCGCCTCGTCGTCGCGCACGTTCTCCAGCACGTCGAGGCACCGCACCTGCGCGAAGCTGCCACACCGGAACGGCAAGGCCCAGGCGTTCGCCCAAACGTCGCTCCGTTCGGTGTGGCACAGCAGCGGCCGCGTCTTCATCGCCGTGCCGTGCCGATTTATCACCCGGCGGATGAGGCGGTGTGCATCGTCGCCATCGGTCGGTCGGGTGATCGTGAGAACATCGCTCGTCGTCATAGCGCAAAGCCTACAGGGTTCCGGTGGATTCAAGCGTAAGCGCGGAGTCCGCCTTCCTGGCAGCCTACACTTCACGTACATCACGGTTGCTCGCGGGGACGCTCCCCATCAAGGATGGCAAAACGCATGGATTGGACACAGCGCTTCTATTCCCGAACCGGACGATGGTGGGGACCGGCGGAATCGTGCATCGGCCCACGGGACCACCAGCGCCGAGCGACGATCGAGCGCCTTTGTGGACCAAGACGGCAGCGGATTTTGGACCTGGGGTCGTCCTATGGCACGACTGCTGCCGTCTTGGCCCACGCCGGGCACGAGGTCGTGGGCGTGGAGATCAGTGAGCGGATCGACTTCGCGCGACAATACGAGCGCCAAGCCACCAACGGATCCCCCCGATTTGTCCGTGCCGACTTCTACGAAGCCGCGTTTGACGAACCGTTCGACGTCGTCTGCTATTGGAACGGCTTCGGGATTGGCGACGACGCGGACCAGCGCCGGTTGTTGCGCCGCATCGCCGGCGTCTGGCTTAAACCCGACGGGGTTGCGCTCATCGATGTTGCCAATCCGACCTGCTGGATCAACTGGGCGGGCGACGAAGAGAACCGAACCGCCGATCCCACCGCTGGTTACGCCTACAACGTGAGCGAGCGGACCGACTTCGATCCCGTGCGCAACCGGTTCGTCGATACCTGGTGGCAAACGGAGACACCATCCGAACACCTGAGCCAATCGATCCGCTGCTATGCCCCACTCGACTTCCTCCTCCTCCTCGAAGGAACGGGACTCAAGCTCGATCGCATGGAACTCGACGGCGAGGAGCTGGACGTGCATCGGACCTCCACCTCTGCCCATCCCTTATGGACGGCGCACGAGTATTTGGTCAAGCTCAGCAGGAACAGGGTCGAGGGGTAGCTCACTGACGCGGGCGGATCCCGCGCGGAGGGCACCCGATCTGCCCCTGCACAAGCTCATCGTAGGGGCCGACAGATGTGCCATTGGTTCCGGCCACATGGGTGGTTGGCTACGTCAGCGTGGGGATTCATCCCCACGCTGAACCTACCTACAGAAGTCGCTCCGGGGCTGTGGCACGCAACCTATCAACCACAGCCCTGGAAGGGCTTCTGTAGGTAGGTTCAGCCCGGCGTTGCAACGCCGGGAAACGGACATGGCCCTGCCGATAGCGAGGAAACCAACCGTATAATGAGCAGTTCATAGCCGCAATCGTCGACAGAGGGATTATGGAACACACGTCGCTCCACCCGCTCGATCTGGAAATCGTCCGCCCGTACGTGGCGGCGCTCAATGATGGCGATTCCGGCCCGCTGCTGGCACTCGGGGACGAGGTATGGGTGACCCGCATCGTCGAGTCGGCGCGGCGCGGCTACGCCACCGCGAAAGACGGCGACGACACCGGCGCCAACGCCGTAACCTACGGGCTGGCGCGGCTGCTGGCGGCGCGGCATCCGAGCTTCTTTCACCAAGGAGTGAGCCTGACCGCCTGGGAAGCGCGGTTCGATCGCGGGGCGGGGATGCTGCTGCGACCACCCTCTCGCCTCTTCATTGAGGAAGGGCTCGACGTCTGGGCGTCGCGGACGATGCCGATCCGGCTCGACCTCGGCCGCGGCCTCATGGGTGGAGCCTTTGTGCCGGCGCGACTCGTGCCCGACTTCGAGAAACTGCTGGAGTCGCGAATCGAGCGGATCGTGCGCCGCCTGATCGACGCCGAACTCGACGGCGTCGCCGTGATGGGCCTTATGATGGAAGTATGCGCGTACGCGCGCGCGCGCGGGTTCGGCCTCTTCGAAGGCGTCGACGTGGTCGTGCCGGAGGAGCCGGCGAGCATCCCGCCGGGGGGGCAGGTGGTGCTCGCCAACAGGAAGCGGATCGACCCGGCGTTGCGCAAGCGGCTCGAAGCGGCGGCCAAGCCGCCGAAGAAACCGGGTCTGGTGGCGCGTTTGCTCGGGCGCGGGGGACGGCAGACCGAGCCGGTCTGGCCATCTGGCCAGAAATGAGGGAGGGGGGCGATGGACGATGAGACCGCGGGGGCACAGGCATACGGATTCGCACGGCTCTTCACTGTCGAGGAGGCGAACACCCTCCTGCCGACTTTGATCCCGCTCCTCACCGAACTCAAGCACGATAAGGAAGAGCTCGACGCCGCTCGCGACGAGCTCGATCGCCTCATCCCGTCGATGCGCGCGAACGGACACGGCGTGGCCGCCGCCGCGATCGAGCAGCGCATCGCCACGCTCATCGAGCGCCTCACCGGCGGCGTGCGCCGCATCACCGCGATGAGCATCGACGTCAAAGACCTCAACCAGGGCCTGATCGACTTCCCCCACCAGCGCGCCGGCCGGATCGTGTTCCTCTGCTGGCATCTCGGTGAAGGCCCGATCACGTTCTGGCACGAAATCGCCGACGGCTTCGCCGGCCGCCAACCGCTCTAAGGGAGTCAGGAGTTAGGGGTCGGGGGTCAGGGACGACGGGGCAGTCTCTCCCTGACCCCC
>JBOGUE010000203.1:0-6606 GCA_050695955.1 Thermomicrobiales bacterium
CTCGCCTCGCTGATGCTGATGGTCCTGCAAGCGGTGGCCGCGCCCGTTCCCGGTTTCGTCGTCATCTTCGCCAATGGGCTGGCGTTCGGCCTCTTCTGGGGGTGGCTGCTCAGCCTGGCCGGGCAGATTTTGGCGGCGGCACTCTGCTTCTGGCTGGCACGGACGCTCGGCCGCGGTCCAGTATCGGCACTCATCGGCCGGATCGGTCTGGAATCCACCGACCGCTGGTTCAATCGCTGGGGCGCGCATGCGGTGCTCGTCACACGGCTGGTGCCTGGCATGGCCTTCGACACCATCTCCTACGCGGCCGGCTTGACCCAGATTGGCTTCGTCCGCTTCCTCGGCGCGACCGCGATCGGTGCAGCGCCGAGCGCGCTGCTTTACGCTTACCTCGGCAAGGAAGCGCCGCGGTTTGGCTGGGCGTTGCTCGGCGCCAGCATCGCTATCACCGCCGCCATCGCGACCTCGCTCTTCGCCGGGCGGCGAGCGTCTGCCAGCCTGGCTCCACAACCTTGGGGGGAGATGATGTTGCATTCCCGAGCCGCAAGGGAGCATGAACGGGACGTTCCGTCGTCCGTCTCCCCCCAAACTTGGGGGGCCGGGGGGGCCACAAAAGCGGCACTCGGCGCCATCGCCCGGCAGATGGAGGAGTCGGCCTGGATCCGATTCTCCGTCCTCGCTCTAGCTGGAATGCTCGCCTTCTTGGTCACGGGGCAGCTCGTCGAGCCGGGCTTCACCGACTACTGGGGGTATCTGCTTATCCAGATCTCGGCGACCTTGATCGCAATTCTCTGGCTGAGCCACCACTTCGCCGCCGACGGCGGGTTCTCCTCGCTGACCTACCTCGTCGTCATCGGCGCGATCACCGTCGATACCCTCGGCAATACTGCCGATCTCTATGGTCGCTTCGAGTCCTACGACAAGTTCGTCCACGCCGGCGGCACCGCCGCCGCCACCGCCGCCGCCTACGACATCCTCGCCGCGCTGAAGCACCAGGGCAGGATCGACTGGTCTCCCCGCCGGCGCGCCCTGACCGCATTCAGCGTGGCGATGCTTCTCGCCACCGGCTGGGAGATCTATGAGTTCACCGCCGACCGCCTCTTCGAAACCTACCGCTACGCCGGCCCCGCCGACGCCTTCTACGACATCATTTCCGACGCCATCGGCGCGGCGATCATCTGCCTCCTCTTCTGGCGCCGCGAATTGCCTGATGAACAGCGGACTCCCACCCCCGCTCTCGCCTCAACCGCCGACCGCCCGGCGTCCTCCCACATGACCATGGCGAAGAAGTGATGCCCGCCTGTGCTCTATCATTCCGTCCGCGATTCGTAGCAGAACGGGTGTGAGCCGAGCATGACGCGGACGAACAACGTCGAATTCAGTCCGACCTCAGCGGCGGAGAACTACGATGTCTCTGAACTGGTGCAGGCGGTCGGAGCAGCACAGGGAGATGACCTGTTAGACATCTCTCTCGCTGCCGCCCGCATGTTGACAACCGGACCTGAACGGTATTCCCTCGACGACGTGCTCGCACGGTTTGGCTACACGCGTGAACAACGAAGCCAGCTCGACCACGACGGCCCAGGAGGAGATAACCCCTCGAGGTAGGGGCGGAGGTCTGCCCCTACACGGATTTGCGCCCGTGACGCCGCACGCCGAACGCCGAACACGGACATGAAACCCGGTACCCGCATTCTCCTGGTTGAAGACGACCGCTCGATCTCGCGGCTGCTCCAGCTCGAATTGGAGCACCGGGGGTTCACCGTCGAGACGGTCTTCGACGGGCCCTCGGCCCTCCCCGCCATCGAGGCCTTCGCGCCGCAAGCGATCGTGCTCGACATCCTCCTGCCCGGCATGGATGGCGAGCGGGTCTTGCAGCAAATCCGGCAGTGCGGCATCGCCACCCCCGTCGTCATGCTTACCGCCCGCGACAAAGCGCGCGACAAGATCCGCAGCCTCGACACCGGCGCCGACGACTATTTGACCAAACCGTTCGATACCGAGGAGTTGCTGGCCCGGTTGCGCGCCGTACTGCGCCGGGTCGAGCCGGAAGAGATCCTCCGCGTCGCCGATCTCGAGGTCAACACCACGACCCACGAGGTCCGGCGTGACGCCCGGCGCGTCGACCTGACCGCCCGCGAATACGATCTCCTCGAGTTCCTGGCCCGCAACGCCCGCCGGGTCCTCCCTCGCGACCTCATCCTCGACCGGGTCTGGCGGGAGTCGCCCGAGGCCGACCCGAACGTGGTCGACGTCTACCTTGGCTACCTGCGCAAGAAGATCGACCTCCCCGGCGAGCCTCGCCTGATCCAAACCGTGCGTGGCGTCGGCTTCACCCTGCGGGAGGGGTAGCGCCGTGCTCTCCATCCGCTGGCGCCTCACCCTCTTTCACGCCCTGGCCATCCTGCTTATCGTGGCGATGCTCGGAGTAATCATCGTCATCGTAGCAATCCGTGGTACCGGCTCCGAGGTCGAAGAAGAATCGCACGCCCGGGTCCTCGAAGCCGCCCGATTCTTCGAGTTAGGCGGCGCACTCGACGCCGAGACCCTGGACAGGATCGCCGGTGACGACGTCTATCTCGTCGCCCGCGACAGCAACGGAGCGGTGATTGCCGAGTCGGCCGAGCCCTCGCAAGACGTCGAGAAGGTGAGCCAGGAGGAGCGCGCGGCCATCTGGCGCGAGACTCTCGCCGCCGGAGAACTGTCCACCGGGACGTCGAACGAACTGTACGTCCATGCACTCCGCATCGAAGACCCAAACTCGCCTGCCAGCATCATCGAAGCCTGGAAGTCGTACGACACCGTCGGCGAAAACATCATCCCCTATGGGCGGGTAGTGGTCTTCGTCGCACCGCTCCTCCTGATCGTCACCATCATCGGCTCCTACCTGCTGGCCCGGTCCGCCCTCTCCCCAGTCAACGCCATCGTCCGCACCGCCCGCGAGATCGGCGAACGCGACCTCTCCCGGCGCCTGCCCGTCAAACACCGCCGCGACGAACTCGGGCGCCTGGCAACTACCTTTAACGACCTGCTGGCCCGGCTCGAAGTGGCCTTCCGCCAGCGTGAGGAGACGCTGGCCCAGCAGCGCCGCTTCGCCGCCGACGCCAGCCACGAGTTGCGCACCCCCCTCACCTCGATCCAGGGGTATGCCCGCATGCTCCGGCAATGGGCGCTGGAGGACCCGGCGACGGCCCGCGAAAGCATCGCCGCCATCGAGCGGGAGGCGACCCGCATGAGCGAATTGGTCGAAAGCCTGTTGCGCTTGGCCCGCGGCGACGAAGGCGCTCCGCTCAACCCAGCTCCGCACGACCTGGGCGAGGTCGCCGCCGCCGCGGTCGACGCTACCCGCGCCGCCGTCGACGGCAAGGTCGGCGTTGTCTACCAACCGCCCCCCACTCCCGTCGTCGCCACCTTCGACCACGACCGCATCCGCCAGGCGACCGGCATCCTGCTCGACAACGCCGTGAAATTCACGCCGGAAGGCGGCAGCGTTACCGTCATCGTCCGCGCCAACGGTCAGGCGGTCGAGCTGGCCATCGCCGACAACGGCCTCGGCATCGCCGAAGACCACCTACCCCACATCTTCGACCGCTTCTATCGCGTCGACCAGGCCCGCACCACCGGCGGCGCCGGCCTCGGCCTCGCCATCGCTCGCCAGATCGCCGACCAGCACGGCGGCGCCATTACTGTCGCCAGCCAACCGGGCCGAGGTTCGACCTTTACGTTGACGCTTCCGGCCGGGGGGGCCGACACCGGGCCGTTCACCGCAGCCCCGCAAACAGATCATCCTCCACCGCCCGGCCGCCATTGACCAAGCTGAAGACACGGTAGAAGGCGTGGGCGCACCATATCCGGCGATGGTCCGCCTCCGAAACGTCGTCGAGGGTGGAAAGGGTCGAAAGTTGGCTCGTGTGGCGCCTGATCGCGGCCAGAACTGTCCGCCAATGGTCGCCACAGTCGACGCGGGAAGTCGCCATCCACTCTGGCCAGAGCACCATCCGCCGATCGACGCCGTCGACGGGGAAGACGAAGTCGCCGAATTGCGCGATGAACAACTTCGCCATTTCCTCGGTGACGACGCCATAGTAGAGCTTGGCGACACGGTAGGGTTGACCCAGATCCGGGCGGTAGCAGGGGTCGGCGGCGGCGACCGTGGCGGCGGTCGTGAACTGGCAGATGGCGACGTGGTCCGGATGGCCGTAGGCGCCGTCCGGCCCGAAGGTCACGACCACGTGCGGCCGCACCTCGCGGAACCGGCGCACGATCGCGCCCACCGCCTCGTCGTGGTCGGCCTGGTCGAGATCGCCGTCGACGTAGTCGAGGAGATCGACGCGGCGCAGCCCCAGCACCTCGCCGGCCGCGCGCAACTCCGCCTCCCGCATCCGGCCCAACTCGTCTGGACCGGGGTACTCGTCCGGCGCCCCGAACCAGCCACGCTGCCCCCGCGTGGCGCAAATGAGCGAGGTTTCAACCCCCTCCGCCGCGTACCGGGCCAGGATACCCCCGGTCCCCATCGACTCGTCGTCCGGGTGCGCTAGCACGCACATCAACCGCGAAGCCCCGTCCACACGATCCCCCTCGATCCATCAATCCCCGCCGCCATTCGACCGTTCCATTATCACAAGCCGAGCGCCTGCCCGCGCATGATCACCAGCGCGCCCCACGCCAGCAGCACCACGCCCAGCGGCCTGCTGAGGCGGCGCGCCTGAGGCAGGTTCTTCTCTGCCGCCATCACCGCCCCCAGCACCAGCATCCAGCCCAGATTGCCCACCCCGATCGCGAACATCAGCAGCATCAACGACCAGCAGCAGCCGATACAGAACAGCCCGTGATGCACCCCCAACCAGAGCGCGTGCAGCCGCTCGTGCCGCCCCCGCCAGTGCCCCATGACGAAGCTCAGCGGCGAGCGGCACTGGTCGAGGCAGTGGTGCTTCAGCGGCGTGAATTGGTAGAGGCCGGCCACGATCAAGGTCGCCGCCCCGATCAGCCAGGCGCGTTCGTCCAGCCACGCCCAGCGGTGGGTCGCGGCGTGGACCTGGCGGTCCCCGGCGTGGGCGAGCAGCCCGAAGCCGATCCAGATACCCAGATACCCGGCGAGGAGCAGCCCGATCAGCAGCGGCCGGTCCGCCCGCCGTCGCGTGACCCCGGCGAAGATGCCGACGAGGGGCAGGCTGCTCGGCAGCATCATCGCCACCGTCATCAGCGTCCACCCGGCGACAAAAAGCGCGGCAACCGTCCGCTCCTCCGCCGCGGATCCCACCGACCCCGATCCGTCGAGCCGCAGCCCCGGCAACGCCACCTCGTTCCCATCATCGTGATCAATCGCCTCGTGACTCAGGTACCGCCCGTACGGCGACTCACCCCACACCCACAGCCCGACCCAGGCCAGAGCGACCAGGGCCACAAGCAGGACCAAAATCGGCCTCCGGTCATCAACGGGGTTGAACATGGCAATCCCTCCGGGGTCAGGAGTCGGGGATGAGAACGCCCGACTCCTGGCCCCTCCGTCGCCGTCTACGCCTCGAACCGGAAGCTGCCCTGGATCGCGTTGTGGCCCCTCAGGTCAATGTCCTTCAGACCGTACTGGCTCCCCTTCCGGCGGTAATGCGCCGCCTTGCCGACGTAGGCGGGCGAGCCGGGAATGGTGCTGAAGACGCTATCATTCAGCGTGGTCACCCGGTTCTCTGGCCCGGTGAACGGAGCCAACTCGGCATCGACGACCGATCCGATCTTGAGGGTTCCGCGCCCATCCTGGACCGTGTGCGTGATCGGCGCCCGCTCGACGGCGACGACCTCACCGAAGAGGCCGGACAGGTCAGCCGCCGGCCCGCCCAGCTTGCCGGTGAAGGCGTTCGCCAAGGCCTCGTGCTGGGCCGGCGTCGCCCCGTCGTCGACGAAGAAGACCACGCGCCAATTGCCCTGGAAGATGTTGCCGGGGATGTGATTGATCATGGCGATGGTGCGGCCGGAAACGTCCACCCCATCGATCGATCCCCTGTCGACGTGCCAGGCGACGACCCCCGCGCACGTCCCCCCGTCCGGGTCTTCCCCCACCCAGCACGGGCAGAGGATGTTGCAGTCGCAGACCTCCAAGAGGCTGCCTTCGAGTTGATACCCCATGGTGCTACTCCTTTCCGCTGAGTCCATGGCGGGTTAGCGCCGATAGCGTGGATACACGACGCCCGTCGTCGCGACGTAGCCGGCAGATACAACGGTACCGGCGCAACCCGGCGTCGCAATCATCCATATTGAGGAGATCGCGGTGATGGAGATGGGGACTTTTAGGTTCGCGTCGTCCAGGGAGGTGACGCGAACGGCGCCTATGGCGGATGAGCCAGACCTCGGTCGATTGCCCAGACGGCGACCTGCGCGCGCGACCGGAGATCGAGCTTGGCCAGGATGTGCTTGACATGGGTGGCGACCGTTGCGTCGCTCACGAAGAGCGCCTCGGCGATCTCCTTATTCGACAACCCACGGGACAACAGCGCGGCCACCTCCCGCTCCCGCGCGGTGAGACCGCCAAACCGCGCCGCCTCTTGCTGCCGCGTCGCCGGCGGCGCCGTTCTTGGGGCGGCCGGCAGCAATGCGAGCGCGGCGCGCTCGAAC
>JBOGUE010000204.1:0-2294 GCA_050695955.1 Thermomicrobiales bacterium
ACTTTTACGGCGGCTGGCGGCAGATCGCGGCCGGCTCAACGTTATCGATCATCCCCATTCTCCTGGTCTTCCTGGCGGCGCAGCGGTACTTCATCTCCGGGCTGACGGCGGGGTCGCTGAAGGGGTAGGCTTTCGTTGATCGGGAGATGGAGAGCCATGGTTGCGACACGATACTTTCCATTAACTGAGATTGGAGAGATCTGCCGCCGCTATCGCGTCCGAGAGTTGGCACTGTTTGGGTCGTCACTCCGGGATGATGTTCGCCCCGAGAGCGACATCGATCTTCTGGTGGAGTTCCTTCCGGACGCGCATGTCGGGTTCATGGCGCTGGGCAAGATGGAGCGAGAGCTTGCCGCTCTTCTCCACAGCGATGTTGATTTGGGGCCAAAACGGGGATTGAAGCCAGTGATCCGTGACGACGTCGTAGCTTCTTCTCGGATCCTCTTTGCGGAGTGAACGGCTGTACCTCGTCGATATTGTGACTGCAGCTGGTGAGATTGCCGAGTTTCTGCGTGGACAGTCGCGCGAGGCGTTCGACCAAAGCAGCCTATTGCGGAGCGGCGTCCTGCATCAATTGATGATCATCGGTGAGGCGGCATCCCCACATTGAATGGCCCGACGTCATCGCCTTCCGCAACCGCGTCGTACATGCGTACTTCGACATCGACTGGGATATCGTGTGGACGACAGCGACCGAGGATGTGCCGAAGTTGGCCGATGAAGTCAACGCATTGCTTGTCCTGGACTCCTCGGAGAATATCTCTCAGTCGTAGGGCAGTGCAACGTGCTTTCGTCTGATGACGGCGGCACCCAGACGGGGCGGCGCTGGGCGATACGGGCGCGCGTCGGTGCGGTGTCGACCTCGGGGAGGTGGAATTCGACGAGGGTGAGCGTTTCGTCGATGAGGCGGCCGAGTTCCTCCACGGCAAGCGGAGGCGGGATGGCGTAGGGGCGGCGGAGGCGACCGGCGAGGTCAGGCGGGGCGATCGGCAGGCGCCTGATGGTCCAGTCGAGCCACTTGAAGTCGGCCGAGGGCGGGTAGACGCGATTGAGGCCCAGAAGCATGCCGAGCACCAGGCGTTCGATCCGGCAGAAGAGGTCGTAGAGCAGAAGGCAGTCGTCGCGTGCCGCCAGCATTGCGAGGTACGACTTCGGACCGAAGCCCAGGTTGGCCTGCACCATGGCTTGCGCCAGACCACCGGGGTATTCGGCGCGGGCTCGCCAGCGCTCGATTGTCTTGTGCCCGGCGAGGGGGATGGAATGGCAGATGCTGCCGGCGAAGACCTGCTTGGACAGCGCAACGTCGAAGCGGTCGGCTACGTCGGCCAGGAGCCACTCGGTGGACGCGACGGTTATGTGTCTGACGTCGATCTTCAGCCCGGCGACCTCGTAGTCCTCTTCCCAGGATTGTGAAGCACGATCGAATTGAAAGTCGCGCCGATGGACCGCCCCGGCACGGCGGGCGGCCGACGTGCGCTGTTGTGAGGATGGTGCGACCGACCAGAAGATAGCCAACTCGAGATCCGAAAAGCGGTCGGCGTGGCCGCGCGCCACCGATCCGCCGACGGCGACGGCGACGACGCGGGGATGCGCGGCATAGGCGGGCGCGATCTGGAGTGCGAGTTCCAATCGGTGGCGGTAGGCGTCGTTTGCAGCATCGACAGGGAACTTCGCCACTTAGACCGCCACGTGCGCATCATCAAGGTAGGCTTCGAGCACCGGCGATTCGACATCACGGGCGTCGACGCCGAACGTCTCGATGTGAAACCGGATGGCGGACGTCACGTCCGCGAGCGCCTCGTCGTAGCTGTCGCCTTGGCCAACGACCACACCGTTGACTCCGAGCGGGTAGGCAACGTACCCATCCTCGTGCTTCTCGACAACCGCTTTCAGGTTCGTCATTGCGGCAGCCTCCATCAGATGCTGTCAGTCTGCTCAGTTTCGCATGATTGGCCGGTCCGCCCGCCTTCCCGAACGGCCGGATGGCGACCGTCCGGGGCGTGCTGATGCCGTGTTCGACTGCTTCGAGGGCGAGACGGACGGCTGACTGGCGCCAATTACCGGCCCAACACGCAGCGAAACGTCGCCGTTTGAAATGGACCAAGCTCGAAGCGGAGTTCGCCCTCGACTGGTTCGACGCGGCCGATGTCGGCTTCCACCGGCGTGACCTCCCAGGCGGCGAGCAGGGTGTGGTGGGGGAAGGTGAGCCGGGCGTACGACCGGCGACCGGCCGATTCCCAGACACGCACGACGTAGCCGTCGGCGAAATCGGCCCGTTTGAGGCCGGTGAGCAT
>JBOGUE010000205.1:0-4184 GCA_050695955.1 Thermomicrobiales bacterium
GTTGGTGGAGGCAAGAGCGTGCTGTCGTCGCCGATGCGGTGGCGGCCGCATTCCTCGCCGGTGACGACATCCAGCACGTAGATGTACCTCTCGTACCAGTCCCTGGGTGCGCCATGTTCTGGGTGAAAGGACCACCGATCCTCACCGGTCTGATGATCCCTAGCAGTGAGGTAATCATCATCGGAAGTGTACAGTACACCGCGCACGATTTGCGTAGAACCCCTGAAGGGAGGCCACCAGAAACACCACCGCTCGGACCCGGTTGACGCATCGAGAGCGCGAAGCGACCAATCCCAAGTCCTGATGATGACCAGGTCGGTTGCAGCCACTTCCAGAGCAAGCGCTTTTCTGCCGCTCCAGTCAAGGAAGCTCCTATCAACGAGGTCGGAGGTCACTTCCGCGGGCTCGCGAAGCAGCATGTCGAGTTCAGCCTGCCGGTCCTGGATGGAGCGAGGCGTTCCCAACAGTTGATGCCCGGTACATGTAACGTACGAATCTCGGTCGCGCAGATCGAGACGACTCCGCCGGTGGCAGGGATCGAACGGGGGCAGGGTTCCTCGGACGATGATGTGGAGGCCACGTCCACTTGGGGAGAGCTCAGTGTAGGAATTGAGATCGGCAACGATCCGCAGCGCCCAAGGATCCAGTTCACCCGTTTCTGGATTCCGACACTCGTCGAGCTCAACAACAGCGAAAGGGTCCGCTTCGGTAAGAACGAGATCAATTCCTGGCAGGCTATACTGCGACGCGAAGGCCCGAGCTTCCTCGAAACTCCCCCATGTGCGTGGATCGACAGGCGGGGCAGTGACCTCTATGGGCTCGCCTTCGAAACACTCCCATGTGCTGCGTGGACTGACATTCGAGCCACCACCAGTGATAGGGCTGATAGGCCCCCCCCAGTTATCCCAACAGATCCATTGTCGACGCTCGGACAGCTCGCGCGGGATATCTTCAGGAATGAGTGCAAGCATGGGCGGACGGGCAAGTCCTGTCTCGTCGCCCTTGTCCCCATATCCCTTGAAGCTCCAAAGCAAAACAGGGCGGTCTTCCTCGCTGAGGGCGATTTCGCTGGCACGAGGCCCGGCGGCAGCCATCGCTGAGAGGCGAGCCAATCCCCGTCGCACCAACGGTGACGTTGTGCGGTGACCAAACGTTGGCGCCTGATCGCCATGTGGCACCGGCAAGCGCTCGTCGCTCATCTCGCCCTCTGGCGGTCCAAGACCTGACGATAGGTCGCGACCAACTCCGCAAGTCGATCGCGCTCGGAGATAACGTTTCCTCTTAGGTCGTTCTCCAGCGACTCGATGACCTCTTCGCCGGCCTCTTGGCGACTCCAAAGCTGGTGTGTGTCGGACCCACGCATGGCGGCGAGTTCCACCTCTAGGCCGGTGATGAGCTCATCCAACCGCGCCACCTCCCGAATCGCCCACACCAGCTTCTCCCCGATCGACCGCGCCTCGAACGCCGGGTCCTCGACTTCGGCCTCGCGGAACAGGCCGCGGAGGGCGTCGAGGTTGCGGTCCTGAAAGGCGGCGTTGACGCGCTGCATGATCGTCTCGCGTTGGCGCTTCTCGGCGTCGGTGCGGGCCAGGTCCGGGTGATAGCGTTTGGCCAGGTCGCGGTAGAGGTGCTTGGTTTCTTCTTCCGCGTCGGCGGCGAGTTTCGGACGCTCCTGGTCGCGCTGGAAGGCGCGTTCGTAGCGGCGGGTTTCTTCCTCTTCGGTGTGGATCTCTTCGCGGCGGTGACGGAAGTCGCGTTCGATCTCGCTTTCGGCCTCGGCGGGGTCGCCGTCGGGGTGGGATTGCAGCCAGGCGATGCGGCGCTCGTATTCGTCGATGGCGAGGCGGACGCGGTCCAGCTCGACGAAGAGGACGCCGACGCGGGCGTGGTACTCGGCCTCGAACCGGCCGAGGGCGACTTTTAGCGCCTCCAGCTCGGCCTGGAGGTCGGCGACTCTGCGCTTGCGGGTTTCGATCTCGGTGAGGTAGCGCGCGTACTCGCGCTCCTCCGGCGTCTGGGTGCGGACGACGGCCTGAGTCACGGCGCACTCCCGTGTTGCCTGATGAGTGCGCCGATTCTATCGTTCCCAAAACAGTCTTGGGAGGGCGCGCGAATCGTTATGCACTCGCGGCGGCTGGCGAGCTGAGTGGGTGGAGAACGACAGGGCGATATTGTGGGGCGAGGATAACGAGCGCGCCGTCTGGGATGGTATCGATTGTCGCGGGTGCGTGCATGAGGTCTCGCACGAATTGGGCGAGGCGTCGCGCGTTCTCACGTGTGTCTGGTGCGCTCGCGGCGGGCGTGCCAGCCGCCACCTCGACCTCCCACTCCTTGTGGCGGTCCACCGACTGGACGGTGAGGTGGGAAGGAATGGACGCAACGTCCGGCCGCTGCTCGAAAAAGGACGCGAACGCCGCCGGGTCAAGAAACTCGATGCCCAGCGGGTCGTGGTTTCGATCAACATCCATGAACACCGTGTCGCCCAGTGCGATAGTTTCCGCAATGCGACCAGACCGCAGGCGGAGGTAGAGTGCTTGTGCTTCGGTGTCCAATTCCAGTTTCATGACGATGCTCCAGCGCGTCGAATCACCGTGATAACGTGGGCAACGATGCCGTCGGCGTGTTGTTCTTCGACATAGACAATCTCAATGCGCCTGCCGCGCGGCAGAACACGTTGGACTACAAGCGCTTTGCCGCGACTGAACGAGCGGTCCGGGTGCTCCAATATATCGATGACCTGCCTTTCCGAGATCTTGCGGCCGCCCATCCGAATTCGCGCGTGCACCGTGAATGTGACACCCGCGAATCTGTCGTGATCCAAAGACGTTCCCGCAACCCGGTAAAAGTACCGTGCCCTCGTTGGAACTTCCCAACGCCATTGTACGTCTGCTATCACGGCGCGCGCTCACCTTGCGTGTTCTTCTTAGCCAGGTTCGGCATCGCATGTGGTAGCTTGGCGGCCGAAATCCCGGCGAATGGCCGGGTTTCACGGGACGCGCGGTCTGTTCTGGTACGAGGGAAGCCATGGGACTGGGACTCAGAAACCTTACGATCGGCCTTACGATGCTGTTGGCCGTCGTCGCCGTCCTGCCGGCCGCGGCACAGGAGGCGACGCCGGCAACCGGCGCGTCGGCGCAAAACACGATCGAGATGCCGGAGACGCGGATCGTTGCCCTCTCGCCGGACGGCACGCTCCTCGTGGCCGGCAATACGGCGGACGGCCGGCCGCGCCAGCTCTGCGTCTACGAGGTCGCGACGCTGACCGAACTGGCGTGCGGCGACCTGGACGGACGCAAGATCTCGATCTGGCTGGACAGCGTCGTCTGGTCGCCGGACAGCACCAAGATCGCCTTCACCGAGGACGCCTTTCGGACCCTCCGCGATGGCGACCTCTGGATGATGGACGCGGCGACCGGTGAGATCACGAACCTCACCGACGACGGCTCTGAAGGCCGATTGCCGATCCTGGGCGATGACGAAGAGCCGTCGGACGTGCCCATCCACGTCGACGTCCTCCCCGCCTGGGCGCCGGACAGCCGTGCGATCGCCTTCTCCCGCTCGCCGATCATCGGCGGCGAGTTCCGGGGAAATCAAGTCGTCAGCGTCGATCTGGACAGCGGTGAGGTCGAGACGCTCGTCCCGGTCACGCTCGATGTACCGGGCGTTGTTTACTTTGGCCTGGCCTGGGCGCCGGATGGCGAGCGACTCTACTACTCGGTCGCTTTTCCGGACCCCGACGAGGCAAGCAATGGCGTCTGGGTCCACGACCGGGCAACCGGGCGGACCGAACACATCCTCAGCAGCGATCCGGAAAAGGGACCGCCGGCGCTCATCCGCGTCGCCGCCACGGGGCAGACCGGCCTCATCATCTATCCGATCTACTTTGGGCAGTATTCCGCGGAGGGCGACTACTACGCACTGATCGAGCTCGAAACCAATGCGCTCACCCCGCTCCATCCGGTGGCATCCGATTCGTCGTCGCACATCGTCGTGCGCGTGGCGACGTTCTCGCCGGACGGGACGCGTGTGCTTTACGGCCTGCACCGGCTTGAGGACAACCAGAGCCGTTTCCTGGTGCGGCCATTGCCGGACGGCCAGCCGGAGGCAGCGGTCGCGGAAATAGAGGGGACGGCGATGATGACGACGATCGGCGGCGGGCTCTTCTGGGCCAACGACGGGACCGT
>JBOGUE010000206.1:0-4568 GCA_050695955.1 Thermomicrobiales bacterium
GGTCAGCACCGCCGTCAGCGCGATCAACTCCAGGCGCACCCGCTCGCTGTCGACCCCCAGGTGCCGCGCCTCCCGCTCGCCGAGCACCAGCAGGTTGAGCTCCCGCCCCCGCCGCGGGATGAACGCGAGGCCCAGCGCGACGAAGGGCAGCGTCGCGCCGACGTTCCGCCAGGTGGCGCTGCCCAAACTGCCGAGCGACCAGAAGACGACTTCGCGCAGCTCATCGTCGCTGCCGGCGTAGGTCAACAGGCCGGTCCCGGCGCTGGCAATAGCGTTCAGCGCGATCCCTACCAACACCAGGGTGACGACCTCAGTCCGCCCGTCGTGGCGAGAGAGGAGGTAGACCGCCAGCGCCGCCGCCATTGCCCCCACGAACGCCGCGATGGGCAATGCCGCCACCCCCAGCGTCGAGGCGCCGACGAGCACCGCCGTCACCGCCCCCAGCGACGCCCCACTCGATACCCCGATCAACCCTGGGTCGGCCAGCGGGTTACGGAACATCCCCTGCAACGCCGCCCCGGCGACGGCCAGGGCGCTCCCCACCGCCATCCCGAGCAGCACCCGCGGCAACCGGATCGCCCAGACGATGGCATCCTGCTGCCGGCTATACGCAATGTCGAGATCGGCCCCGAGGTGATCCGCCACGATCGCCGCCGTCTGCCACGGCGCGATCCCGACCGCCCCCACGCCGACCCCCAACAAGACCGCGGCGACCAGCAGGACAAACAGCGTTGGGAAGAGAACGCCGGGCGCAACCCGAGGTATCGCGCTGACACGCTCCATTCCCCGGATCGTCCGCGCCCACCATTGCGTCATCGCCGCTGCTCGGTTCATCGGATGTCAGACTCTACCTGCAACTCCCCGCCCTGCCGAGCATCGCCCCCGTCATGCCGAGTGCCCCCTCCGTCATTCCGACCGCGGAGAGGAATTTCGCCTCCATAACACGAACCGGAGTCCGAGACGATTCCTCGCGGCGGCTCGGCATGACGGGAGGGCGGTCGGCACGACGGGATCTGAACGAGAACTGTATCCTAACCGGCGACCGGACTCGCCTCCGGCGTCGCCGCCGCCAGCTCGGGATGGAGCCCCAGGGTCATCTCGTGCAGCATCTCGCCGGTGCGCGGGGTCATCCCTAGCAGGCGCAGGTCGTCGTAGACCAGGAACCAGCCCGCGTGTCCCGCCGGCGTCTCGGCCACGCCCGGGATGTCCAGCAACGCCTCCAGGCCACCGATCGATTCGACGCCCGATGAGGGAACGACAATCACGTCCGGCTGCGCCGCCACGATGATCTCCGCCGTCACCGGCATGAACCCCTGCACGCCCGCCGCAACGCCGGCGTCGATCCCGCCCGCCGCCTCGATCATCGCGTTGCTGACCACGCCGCTGCCGCCGATGAGCTGGGTGCCGCCGCCGCGGACGTAGATAAAGAGAACCCGAGGCTGGTCAGCAGCGGTCGCCGCCAGCTCGCGCGCCGCCGCAATCTCGCCCTCCACCTTCGCCGCCAGCACGTCGCCCGCCTCGACCACGCCGAGCGCCGCGGCCACGCTCCGAATCTTCGCACCCGGCGCTTCGAGCGTTTGCGGCTCGCCGACGATCACGACCGGCACGCCGGCGTCGCGGAGCTGGTCGAGCACCTCCGGTGGCCCGGCCTGCTCCTTGCCGATCACGACCGTCGGGTTGAGGGAAAGAATGCCCTCGGCCGAGAGTTGCCGCTCGAATCCGATCCGCGGTAAATCGGCCCAGGCCTCCGCCGGATAGACGGCGCTGACGTCGACGCCAACGACGTTCTCGCCCAACCCGAGCGACCACGCGATCTCGGCAATATCCCCACTCAGGGGGACGATGCGGCTGACGTCAGAAATCGTGACCTCGTCGCCGCTCACATTCTGCACGGTCGCCGGCAGTTGCGGCGCCGGGGCCGCCATCGGCGTCGCGCTCGTATCCTGCGCTGTGGCGAGCGCGGGCCGCATCATGAGTCCAAGTCCGAGCGCCGCCACCACGACGATCAAGGCGATGAAACGAAGAGATCGGAGTATCACCGGAGGCTTGTCCTTTCACTTAGCGTGTGCAGATTAAGACCGTGCGTCCCAAGAGCCGCTCTTACCTAACATGACGATCATTCCTCGGACAAGGCCGCGGCCCGCCCGCCCGGCACCCGTGCACGTCTCCCCCGGATCACATGTGTCACGATGGTCACGCGCAATGCCTCCCCGTCATGCCACGGCGCCTATCCGTCACCCTGAGTACACACACCACCCCCGTTATCCCGCGCGCCCTCTCCCGTGTCATCCCGAGCCACGTCGAGGGATCTGCCTCTCACGAGCGACGTCCCGCATCAGAGGCAGATGCCTCTCTGCGATCGGCATGACAATGAGAGGGCGCGGCATCACGACGCCAAGGCCTGACGACTAACTATCCACCCCGCCCGCTCGTCGTCCGTATTCATTCGTTGTTGATTTAACGAGTAAGAGAGATCGTGGTAAACGTAGTGGTGGGGATAACGGGGATAACTCGAACACGCGGCCTGGCGACGCCGTTTTCGGGGCGGATACCATGTGCAGAGTCTCTCCACATACCCCCATCCTATCGTGGAGAACCGGCCGGCCACCTGTGCCAATCCACGCACAGGTCCCGCCGAATCCCCGACGACCCCGCGATCTATCCCCCAGCCCCACGCGCATTGTCCGCATGGTTGTCCACAATCCACAACCCTTATCCACCATTGCGGACAAGTTATCCACAATTCGGCGACGTCATGTGACAGGCAGGCAGCGGCGAACGCCCGTGCTGCTGCCTTTCGTCACAGGCTGTGACTCGATCGCGCGAATCCCGATACAATCCGTCAGATATCCGAAGATCATGCAACCTACTCGCCATTCGGGTATACTTCTCGTAGAGTAATAATTCTGATCACCCGCATCAGAATTGTGTCAAACTGGGTTTTTACCTTCCCGGCGCATTGGCTCAGTAGATTTGGCGCCAACGATGACGCACACCACCTCGACCTTCACCTCGACACCACTGGCGCCACCCCGTGCGGGAGCCGTCGCGGTCGACGAACGACTCCGGGATGCGCCGGCGGCAGCGACCGCCGCGCCGCCCGACCGCACCCGGCACGACGACGAAACCCGCTGGGAGCGCTGGCGCTTGGCTGGGGCGGCCATCGGCTGTTGGACCTTTCTCTTCCTGGCCGCCGCCCTCGATCACCTCACGCCAGCCCCCCACGCCCTGGTGCTCGGGCTCTACGTCGCGGCCTACCTCGCCGGCGGCACCTTCGCCACCATCGCGGCGTTGACCGACCTTCGCCACCGCCACGTCAACGTCGACCTCCTCATGGTGACGGCGGCGGCCGGCGCGGCCATCGTCGGCGCCTGGGGCGAGGGCGCCGTGCTGCTCGCTCTCTTCTCGACGAGCAACGCGCTGGAGCACCACGCCCTCGGCCGCACCCGGCGCGCGGTGCGGGCACTGATGGAGCTCAGCCCCGACGTCGCCACCGTCGTCCGGCCCGATCTGCCGGGCGGCGAAGCGGTCGTCCCGGTCGAGGAGCTCACCCTCGACGACGTGGTTCTCGTTCGCCCCGGCGAGCGGGTCGCGGTCGACGGTTTGGTCGTCACTGGCGAGTCGGCGGTAAACCAGGCGGCGATCACCGGCGAGTCGCTGCCGGTCGGCAAGCAGCCCGGTGATACCGTCTTCGCCGGCACGATCAACCAGCACGGGGCTTTGCACGTCCGCGTCGGCAAGCTGGCGCGCGAAAGCACGCTGGCCAAGATCATCCGCATCGTCGAGGAGGCCCGCGAGCAAAAGAGCCGCACCCAGCGCTTCACTGACGCCTTCGAAGGCAAGTACGCGGTCGGCGTCATCCTCGCCTCGGCCCTCGTCGCCCTCCTTCCCTGGCTCTTCCTGGGTGAGGAGTTTGGAGACGCCTTCTACCGGGCGATGACGCTGCTCGTCGTCGCCTCGCCCTGCGCTTTGGTCATCTCGACCCCCGCCTCCACCCTGGCCGCCCTCGCCAACGCGGCCCGCCACGGCATCCTCTTCAAGGGGAGCAACCACCTGGAGAACGCCGGCGCGATCTCCATCGTCGCCTTCGACAAGACCGGCACCCTGACCGAGGGCCGCCCCCGCCTCACCGACGTCGTCCCGCTCGACGGCGCCCCGCCCGACGACCTCCTAACCCTGGTCGCCAGCGCCGAGCGCCTCTCCGAGCACCACCTGGCCGACGCGGTCGTCGCCGCGGCCGCTGCCCGGCGCCTCCCGCTCGCCGACGCAACCGGCTTCGAGGCGATCCCCGGCAAGGGCATCGTCGCTACCGTCGCTGGCCAACAGGTGATCGTTGGCAACGAGGCGCTCTTCGTCCAGCTCGGCGTCGCCGTCGCCCCCGCCGCCATCGAGACCGTCGCCCGGCTGGAGGCGGCCGGCAAATCGGTCCTCATCGCCGGCGACCGGAACAGGGTCCGTGGCGTCCTCGCCGTCGCCGACACGGTCCGCCCCGAGGCCGCGGCGGCGGTGCGCGAGCTGAAGCGCCTCGGCATCGCCCGCACCGTCATGCTCACCGGCGACAACCCCAC
>JBOGUE010000207.1:0-5846 GCA_050695955.1 Thermomicrobiales bacterium
CTCGGTCGAGCGCGGCGAGGCGCTGCCGTTGCTGGCGAACGGCACGGTCGATCCTCGCGAGACAGCGCTTGTGGAAGGTGATGTGTCGTCGATCGATGTGCAGTCCGGGAACACCGGGAGCGCCCGAGTGACGGAATACGAACCTGATGCCCTGACGATCGAAACCGAGACCGAAGGGCCTGGCTTCCTGGTCGTCAGCGAGATCTACAACGACGGCTGGCGGGCCTATGTGGACGGCGAACCGGCGGAAATCGTGCCCACGAATCACGCGCTTCGAGGCCTGACGTTCCCGGCAGGAACGCACGAAGTGGAGATGCGGTACGAGCCGCATTCCCTTCGGATCGGCCTCTGGATCAGCGGGCTCACGGCGGTCGCGATGGTCGCGGTCTTCGCCGTCGCCGGCTGGACGGCGCTACGCCGCGGCCGCGGACGGCGCCGGGAGGTTGGCGCGTAAGGTACAATATCGGACGTGGCGCGACCGCAATGGGAACGCCGCGGGCCGGGGTGGCGAAATGGCAGACGCAGCGCACTCAAAATGCGCCGGGGCAACCCGTGTGGGTTCGAATCCCACTCCCGGCACCAAAGCAACATGAAGCGCGGGACGGGCCATTGGTCCGTCCCACGTTCCTTTCCTCAACATGTCCTGGGTCGAACCTACTTGTTGTCGAGGATCTCTTTCATGGCGAATGCGGCGATGCCGCCGAGGACGGCTTTACCGACGTTGCTGCCGAGGATGTCGCCGACGTCAAAGCCGCCAGCGCCACCACTCGCGGTGGCCTGGGTGGTGCCGCGGTCGCTGTCGCCGCCGCCCATTAATGAGCCAAAGAGGTCGCCGATGCCGCCACCGCCAGCTTGACCCGAGGCGCTGCCGCCCATGAGGGAGCCGAGGAGGTCGTCGAGGCCGGCGCCACCGCCCGAGTCACCCTCGCGGCGCTCGACCTGTCCTTGCTGACGCTCCTTGAGCATCTTCGCGAAGTCTTCGCGCTGACTGGGGTTGAGGCGTTCGACCGCCTTCTGTGTCGCGCGCTGCATCGTTTCGGGCGAAGCATCTTTCGCCACCTGACGGTAGTGTGCGATGGCTTCCTCGCTGGAGAAGCCTTCGGTCGGATCGCCCTCTTCGTAGCGGTTGACGAAATCCTTGGCTTGGTTGGCCTTCTCCTCGGATTCGAACTTACCGCCGCCGAACAGTCCCTTCATCACGGAGTCCATCCGCGTTCCCTCCCGTGCAACGTCTCACGCGGGTCGTGCCATGCCACGCCACGCCCAGCCATGAACTGACGCGTCCTATATCACGAAGCATGCCGTCGACGTCCCAGCCGAACATGGTACGCTGTTTTCGCATAGACGCCTGACACGACGGCTTCTCGAACGTAACCTTGCCTACGATCCATCGCGCCAACAGCCTCGGTTGCGTTGCACGCCGTCACGGCGGGGAGGATTGACGACATGCGCCGGATGGTCGTTGTCGCATTGTTGGCGTTGATCGCGTTCACCAACTTACCGCTGAGCACCGCCGCGGCTCTGCAGGATGACTCTGAGCGCGACCGGCGTGAGGCCACGTTTACCGCGGAGGAGATTTTCCGCCTCGCCGCCGAACGCAAGTTCAACGCGATGTACGACCGGATCCACCCAGACGCGCACGCGGTCATCCCGCGCGCGGCCGCGGTCGGCACCTTTGAGGAGGTCTACGCGATCACTCAAGCCGGCCGCTCCGAGATCATTGACGTGCAATTCGGCTCATGGACGTGGGCTGTCACCGAGGAGACGTACGACTACGCGGCGCGGATCGCGTTTGAACAACCGTACACGGATCTGAACGGCAACGAGCAGATCCTCGAGGACACGATGTATCTCGTGAAAAGCAACGGTGAGTGGCGTTGGTTCTTCGGGGCCAGCATGGAGTTCGTCGAGGCGCAGATCGCGCGGTTCGGCGGGCGGGGAGAGCCGTTGACTGAGGGCAATCTCCTTGAAAACGTGGTCAAGGATTTGGACGGCTTCTACCGCGATGCATTCAGCTATACAGAGTTCGAGTATTACAGCCCGCGCGTGATCCTAGTCAAGCAGGGCGGTTCGGTCAACACCGGTTGCGGCCCCGCACAATCGGGTTTCTGGGCCTTCTATTGCCCGCCAGACCAGTCGATCTACCTGGACGATCCCCTCCTCTCCGCCCTCCAACAGGAAGCTGACTTCGCCGCCGCGTTCGTCGTTGCCCACGAATGGGCACACCACGTTCAGACCGGGGTCGGCATCCAACGCACGGAGTACCCGACGACCTGGAACGAGGAGTACAGCATCGGCCTGGAGCTGATGGCCGATTGCCTTTCTGGCTCCTGGGCGCTGGATGTTGACACCCGCGGTCTTCTTGAAACGGACGACGTCGACGAGGCGATGCAATTCACCATCCAGTACCTCGGCGACCCGGCCCACATCGGCGAGTACGATCCGCAGGCGCACGGCACCGCCGACCAACGGGTGCAGTCCTTCCTCAACGGTTACGAGAACGGGTTTCTGGGGTGCAACGTGCTGGTTTGATCGGCAAGGGCGGAGCCTGGGAGGCCGGAAGGTGACGGAAGCGGCGAACGACGAAGGCTGGCGCGGCAAAGGCGGACGAATGTCCCAGGACGAGATGGAAGCGTTCCTGGCGACCGATGTCCTGTGCCGCCTCGGATGCCTCGACGAGAAGGGGTGGCCGTATGTCATTCCGGTCTGGTTCCAGTACCGGGACGGTGGATTTTATGTCATCCCTCGCCAGCGCTCAGCGTGGGCCACGATGCTTCAGCACGATGAGCGCGTGTATTTGACGATGGATGAAACTGGCCCGCAGCGCAAAGTCCTCGTCAAAGGGCAAGCCGAGCTCATCGAGGAACCAAACATTGGGGGCCGGTGGGTCGAGATTGCGCGGGAGATGTCCTACCGCTATCTCGGCGAGCACGGCCCCGACTACCTCGTGCCGACGCTGAACGAGCCGCGCTGGCTCTTCTTCGTCCGGCCGCTGAAGATCACGACGTGGCAAGGGGTCGACTGGGCCAAGCGATACAAGCACAGGGACTGAGTCGAGTCCACGAGCCGTCGTTCCGACTCATCCACTCTGTCATTCCGAGTCCCTCACCCTCTCATTCCGAACGTGCGAGGAATCTCTCCCGCGGGACGACTACGGAGAGATTCCTCACGTTGCGCGGAATGACGGGTGCTCGTTCTGCATGACGAATCTGTTGGGCTTGTCTCACACTTCGCTGAGAAATTCGCCGGCACACCATCCGGTGCCGTAGTCGTCGCTGGTCACCTGCCACCAGGTATAGCCGCCCGTGTCAGATGGGCCGCCGATGACGTCGAGGACTGTCCCGAACGGCATGGTTGCAAGAACCGGCGATCCATTCGGCGAGGGTCGCAGATTCAAGCCATCCGTGCTCACCATTACCGTGTCGCCGACATTGATGCCGGAGTCGGGCGGCGGCTGGTCGCTGGCGACGATGAGGTGACTCAGGATCCAGCCGGTGCCGAGTGCCGTGTTGATTTCGTAGAACGTGTCCCCGCCGTCTTGGACAGGTCCGTCCACGATTTCGCCGATGGCGCCGTCCGGCGCCTTAAAGATGGTTGTCGCGTCACGGCTCGGGCCATTGCGCAAATTGCAGGTCGTCGAGACGTCGACTTCGACTACGTCGCCGATCTCGAAGCCACCAGTCGGCGGAGGCGGCTCGTCGCTTTCGACGAGCAGATGCTGGAGGATCCAGCCCGTGCCGAGTGACGTCTCGATCTCATACCAGGTGTCGGCGCCGACGTTCACCGGGCCGTCCGTTACCTCGCCGATCGTCCCATCGGGGAGCTTCGCGATGGTCGTCGCGGTGCGACTCGGCCCGTTGCGTAGGTTGCACGTGGTCGAGACGTTGACGGCGACCGTGTCTCCGATCTCGAAGTCGCCGGTCGGCGGCGGCGCGTCCGCCTCGACGATCATGTGGGCAAGCACCCACCCTGTGCCGAGCGAGGTTTCGATCCGATACCAGTCGTCGTTTCCGACGTACATCGTGCCGGACGTGACTTCGCCGATCGTGCCGTCCGGCAGTTTGGCGATGGTTGTCGCGGCTCGGCTCGGGGCATCGCGCAGGTTCAGGGTGGTCGAGACGTTGATCGCAATGGTGTCGCCGGGACCGAAGACGACCGCCGGCGGTGTCGGTTCGGTCGACGCTTCGAGCGTGTTGGCAATCGCCCAACCGACGCCGAGACCCGTTTCCAGTTGATACCAGGTGTAGCCGCTGCCGCTTTCCGGACCGCCGAAGACCTCGGCGATGGTCCCGAACGGCAGGGCCGCGACGACGCCGGAGCCGGTCGAGGAGTCGTAGCGCAGGTTGACGCCTTCGGGGTCGATTACTTGCACGAAGTCGCCGACCTGGAAGACGGGTGGCGGTTCCTCGTCGGCCAAGGCCAAGTAAAGGCCGGCGGCCCAGCCTGTCCCGAAGTCAGTGTCAAGTTGCCACCAAGTAAAGCCGTTGGCCGACACCGGCCCGTCGATTACCGTGCCCTCGGTGCCGCCCGGCATCTCGGCGACGACGCCGAAGTCCGTGCTGGGGCCGGTGCGGAGGTTGAGCGCGTCGGTATTAACGACGACCCGATCGCCAATATCGAAGTCCTCTTCGGGCGGCGGGTCGGTGGCTTCGAGGAAGTCCTGGACAATCCAGCCGCCCTTGTACCTGGGGTGATAGACCCCATACCAGCGGTAGCCGGTCTCTGCCACGGCATCGACGGTGATTTCCAGGATAGCGCCGGTCGGTAAATAGGCGATCTCTCGTTGGGTGATGCCGGGGCGAGAGCGGAGAGCGACATCGCCGTCGACGACGCGGACGAAGTCGCCGTCTTCAAAGCGGGCGGCCGGTGGGTTGCCCTTCGGCGCCAAATCAAGGTAGTTGCCGGCGACGTACCCCTCGCCGTCCGCGGTGATGATGTAGTACCAGACATACCCATCGTTTTCTCGAGGGATGCCGACAACCGCGCCGTATTCGCCCGGCGATAGCAACCGAATGACCGAGGCTTCAAAGCTTGGTTCGAAGCGGAGGTTGACGTTCTGGGTCGTGACGACGTTGTCGCCGGTTCCGAACTCTCCAGTGGGCGGCGGAACTTCCTCGTCCGGCGGGCTTTCGGTGCTTTCGAGCACATCGTTGACTGCCTCACGGATGCCGGGAAGGTCGGCGTAGAGAAAGTCGCCGGGGCAGGCGCTCGAATTAACGTCTCGGTGACCACAAATCGTGGGCAAATTCTCGACTTCGTGAAAGTCGGAACGGCCGAGCGGGTCGAGGTTGCGGCCGGCCCAGGCGGTGATAGCGACGATGGCGGACTGAGCGTCGTCGGTCACGTCCCGGATGCTGAAGTCGCCGAGCGTGCCAACGCCGGAGCTGCCATAGGCATATTGATAGGCGTGGCCGCCAACGACGTTCTCGCCGCCGTAGCGACCTTCAAAGATCTCGCCGTTGAAGCCGATGAGATAGTTGTAGCCGATGTCACCCCAATAGCGTTCGACCGCGTGGTAGTAGTAGACCGAGCGGATGGCGGTGTACGGGTTCTGGAAGTTCGGGGTGACGGTGTGATGGATGATGACGTGCTCGACCGCCTGATACTCGGGCGGCCAGATTTCGCCCTCACTGTCGAGGCGGTAATTCTCGTTGGCGCCCCAACCGGCGCGAGAGATGATTGGCGGTCGCTCCAGGGTCGGCAGCGCGGCGGGCGAGAACTCGTCGCCGGCCGGTCCGGCGCTCGCATCGATATAGGTTAAGGCAAAGCCGTCGACGAAGGTCGGGTTACCGTCGCCATCGAGGGTGCGGTACTGGATGTGCTGGGCGCCCTCGGTAAAAGCGAGG
>JBOGUE010000208.1:0-12158 GCA_050695955.1 Thermomicrobiales bacterium
CTCTCGGTCCTGCTCGACGGCACCCTCGTCGCGGGGTACCTGATCTTCCTCCTGGCGCAGGATCCGGCGTTCGGCGGGATCGTCGTGGCGGCCGCGTTGGTCCAGGTTCTCGTCTTGGCCGCGACGCGCCAGCGGATGCACGACCTGACGCAGCGCGATCTCGCCGCGCAGTCGGCGTCACAGAGTTACCTCGTCGAAGCGCTGTCCGGGGTCGGGGCGCTGAAGGCGGCGGGGGCCGAGGACATCGCCGTGCATCATTGGTCGAACCTGTTTACCGATCAGCTCAACACCTCGCTCCGGCGCGGCCACCTGGCGGCGATCCAAGACACGGTCCTCTCCTCCGCGCGGACCCTGGCGCCGCTCGCGTTGCTCTGGGTCGGGGCAAGCCGGGTGCTGGACGGCTCGATGAGCCTCGGCACGATGCTGGCGCTCCAGGCACTGGCGGCGGCCGCCCTGGCGCCGCTTTCCTCGCTGATCGAGACCGCTCAGCTCTTCCAATCGATCGGAGCGTTGCTCGAACGCCTCTCCGACGTGCTGGAAGCGGCGCCAGAGCAGGATCCAGATCCAGGGACCGCTCGGGTGGCGCCAAGCCTGAGCGGCCAGATCGAGCTGGACCATGTCGGCTTTCGCTACGACCCCCACGGCCCGCTGGTGCTGCACGACATTTCGGTGACGATCGCGCCCGGCCAGAAGATCGCGCTCGTCGGTCCGACCGGCTCAGGCAAGAGCACGCTAGCGAAGCTGATGCTCGGCCTCTATCTCCCGAGCGAGGGGGAGATCCGCTTCGACGGGGCGCCTCTGCCGGATCTCGACCTCCGCGCGTTGCGGCGGCAATGTGGCGTTGTGCTGCAGGAGCCATCGCTGTTCAGCGGTTCGATCCGCGACAACATCGCCTTCAACAACCCGGACCTCCCGCTCGAGCGCGTGATGGAGGCGGCAACCCTGGCGCGGATCCACGACGAGATTGCACGGCTGCCAATGGGGTACGAGACCCGCCTATCCGAAGGGGGCGCCGGGTTCTCTGGCGGGCAGCGCCAGCGGATCGCACTGGCGCGCGCCCTGGCACACGGGCCGGCGCTGCTGGTCCTCGACGAGGCAACGAGTCACCTCGACGCGGCGACCGAGGCGCTCGTTGATCTGAACCTGAACGCGCTCGCCTGCACCCGCATTGTGATCGCCCACCGCCTGAGCACGATTCGCAACGCCGATCTGATCCTTGTCGTGGACCAGGGAATGATCGTCGAGCGCGGCACACACGACGACCTGATCGCCCGGGACGGAGCCTACGCGGCGCTCGTGCGCCATCAGACGCCAGGGTGGGATGAGCGGCCGATGCCAGCTCCGCGGGCCCCCGCACACCCAAGGATGATGGTCGTGACGGCCGGCGCGGGCACCGTCTAACCACCCATGCCGGGAGTGGGACCTCTGCCACCCCTTCGCCCTTACCACCCTACTCTGACAGATAACTGGTGTGGGCGCCGTCGACCAGGAGCGATTGGCCGGTGGTGAACTCGGTTTCGGGCAGGCAGAAGAAGCGGACGGCGGCAGCGATGTCCTCGGCGCGGCCGACGCGGCCGAAGGGGATACGGCGGGCGTAGACCTCCTGCCGCTCGCTCGGCTGGGTGCCGGGGCGCTCGGCGATGTTGCCGGGGATGACGCAGTTGACGCTGACGCCGTGCGGGCCGAGCTCGTAGGCCATGTTGCGGGTCATCACTTCGACCGCGCCCTTGGCGGCGTCGTAGACGCAGCCGTCCTTGTGGCAGGAGTGGGCGCCGATCGTGCTGACGTTGACGATGCGGCCGCGGACGCGCCGCGCGATCATGTGCTTGGCGGCGTGTTGAGCGAGGATGAAGGGGGTGCGCAAGTTGACGTTGACCTGCTCGTCCCACGCGTCGTCGGTGACGTCCCAGAAGTTGCCACGGAGACTCATCCCCGCGTTGTTAACCAGGATGTCGAGCCGCTCCACTCGCGCCAGCGTTTCCTGCGCCAAGCGGTGCGCCTCGTCGACTCGCGCTAAATCGGCCGTGATGCCGAACGATGTGACGCCGAGGGCCTGCATCGCCGCGACAGATGCGGCCACCGGCGCCTCGTCGCGGCCGGAGACGACGATCGCCGCCCCCTCCTTTGCCAGCCATTCCGCGGTCGTGCGTCCCAGGCCGCGCGTGCTGCCGGTCACGAGTGCCGTCTTCCCCGCCAGGCGCCCGCGACCCGCCGTCTCCGTCTGTGCCTCCACCGTCTCGTACCACTCCCTATGACGGCAGCGCGAAGAGCCGCGCCACCTCGATCGTGAATCCCGCCAGCACCTCTGAGCGGGCGACGCCGCTTTCGAGCGGGATCCGTTCGTAGCGGCCGTCCCGCAAGCGGAAGACGTCGACCACCCGCGCCCCCGGGTCGACGATCCAGTATTCGCGGACGCCGGCCATCGCGTAGAGCGCGGCCTTGGTGACACGATCGCGCCGTTGGCTCGATGGGGAGACGACCTCGACCATCAGGTCGGGCGCGCCGTCGATGTATTGCTTGGCGATGATATGGGCACGCTCGCGGCTGATGAACACGATGTCTGGGACCACGAACTGATGCGGGGAGAGCATGACGTCTATCGGCGCCGAAAGGATCACGCCGAGGTCATTGTCACGGACGTGCGTCCGCATCTCCCCGAAAAGATCCCCAGCGGCCCACTGATGCTCCGTATTCGGCGACGGTGACACGACAAACTCCCCATCGATAATTTCGTACCGCCTACCGTCCTCCGGGGTCGCGAGGAGATCGTCGTAGGTGAGGGGGCGGATATCCTCGGGTGCTGTTGGTGTTCGAACGGCGAGTGCCATGGATCGACCTCCTGTGCTTGGCGTCATCCGTGATTGTATCGCGCGGATGGCGGAAACGCGGCGGACCTATTGACTTCACTTGGGCCGGTCGCTAGAGTGACTCTGGTGCCGGACGGTGGCGTCTGTCCGGCGTGTGCCGGTCGCGTAAATGTGGCGCGGCCGGAAGTGGGCAGCGCCAACGCTTGCTAGAGGGATAGGTCTTAATGCTGTACCAGACCACTGTGCTTGTTGCCGCCGCGGCGATGGACGGCTAGGTTCGGGCGCGTCCCGTTATTTTCCCGGTTTTCCCGTTCATGTCCGCGTGATCGTTGTTGTGGGTAGCGGTTTAGGCTGCCCACGAGATTGCGCGCACCCGAACGATTCTTCTCCGTAGATCACGCTCGACCCCGGCCGCTCACGTCGCGGCATCGGCGCATCGACGCGTCTCCCCTTCGCGGGATGCGCGGCGCCGGCATCGTCGTGGGGTCCATGCGGCGTGGTCTCGCCCTGTGCGGCGCATCCCTCCCCCCGACGAAACTCCTGACGTTGATGGAACGAGATACCTCCCCGGCGGGATTCCGCCGGGGGTCACGGGGCGAAGAGGATCGGCCATGAGGCCAGTCCCGACGTTCACGACGACCGCGGCCCGACGCCGCCTAGAACTGGAGAGCTTGGATGATCACCGCGGTTTGCCAGTCCAGCACGACGTCAACCACTTGCGTATGCACATGCACTTGCACGCTGACTGGAGAGCATCCCCTTGCGTTACCACGACGTCGAGAGCATCGAGGACCAAGGCGACACCTATCGTGACCAACGCCGCCAGCGCGGTAACCGACGCCGGCGCCGAGACAACCGGGACTGGGCCAAGCGCCCGGACGCCAAGCCGTTCCGCGCCGACGGGCGGGAGTCGTTCAAGTGCGGGCACTGCAAGGCGTTCATCGGGCCGACCGTCTCGGGTGGGCGGCACCGGAACCATTGTCCGCTCTGCCTCTACTCCCGGCACGTGGACGGCTCGACGCCGGGGGATCGGGCGAGCGGCTGCCGCTCCCTAATGGCCCCGGTCGGCACCTTCCACCGGCCGAAGGGCGAGCAGGCGATTGTCCATCGTTGCCTCGGTTGCGGTCTGGAACGTCACTGCCGCGTCGCAGCGGACGACAACATCGTCACCTGCCTCCACCTGCCGCTCGTTGCGCCCCGCACCGGGCGCGTCGACGTGGTGGTGATGGAGGACGAGGAGGTGGCGATCGCGTAGTGACGTTCCGTCATCGTCGTAATAGAACCGGGAATACATGCCCGGTCTACCTATGCATGACAAAGTCCCTCCGGGACTGTGGTAAATACGCTGCGTGCAACAGCCTCGGAGAGGCTTCGTCGCGCATAGGTAGACCGGGCCTTCAGCCTCGGTCGATTCTGCCCCGGAGGATGCTTCACGCCTACGCCTGTTGCCGTTTCCGCCAGTGCCGCATCAGGCCGAGCGCGGCCATGTAGGACGGCGTGGCCCATTCGAGGTTCACCAGGACGTCATCCGGCGCGTCGCCGAGCTCTTCGGCCATCCGGTCGTGGAGGAGGGTGGTGAGCTTCTCCTGATCGGCGCCGCCGGCGAGGGCATGGTCGCCGATGGACAGGAAGTCCTCGAGGTGAGGGATGAGCTGATCGAGGTGGGATCCCGCGTCGTCGTAGAGTCCGTAGTGGGTGGGGTAGAGGCGGCGGGGAGCGAGGGCCTGGAGGCGGGCGACACTTTTGCGCCAGGCGTCTGGGTCGAGGTCCGGGGGCGGGGTCGGCGGGCAGACGTAATCGGTGCCGGGCATGCGGATGCCGCCGACGTCGCCGGTGTAGGCCGCGCCCGCGGCGGCGTCCCAAAACGCGGCGTGGTGCGAAGCGTGGCCGGGGGTGAAGAGAGCGGAGAGGACGCGGCCCGCGACCGAGAGCGTCTCGCCGTCCGCCAGCGGCCGCACCTGCCTCGCCGGGATCGGCGCGATCTCGCCCCAGAGCGGTCCCATGTGGTCGCCGTAGATGCGGGTGGCGCTGGCGACCAACTTGCTGGGGTCGATCAGGTGCGGCGCGCCGATGGGATGGACGTAGACGGCCAGGTCCGGATGGTCGCGTGCCAGCAGCCCGGCCGCCCCGCCGTGGTCGAGGTGGATATGGGTCAGGAGGATCGTCATCAGTTGTGCCGGGTCGAAGCCGGCAGCGCGGATGCCAGCCCGCAGCGCCGGCAGGGTTGTGGACGGCCCGGTCTCGATCAGCGCGAGCTCGTCGTTGCCGGCCAGCAGGTACGCCCCGATCACCCCGGCTCGCCCCTGAAAGCCGAGGTCGATCAACCAGACGCCATCATCGACCGCCGTCGCCGTCCCGCCTCGCGCCGATTCCCGTTCGCTCATACTCCCCCTCCAATGTGACGAACCTCGCCGGCAGCATACCGCACACGCCGCCCCAAATCGCGGTCGTAAAAAGCGGCCCAAGGGGACTATCGGGGTTTGGTGTTGCGCTCTATACTAGGGGGCACCGGCAGACGGCTTGGACACGGCTGTTGTCGTTGTGGGCGACAACAAATAGGACTGCCGAGCGCCAACCACCGGTGGGAAGGGTGACGGGATGGACAACGCGGAACTCCTCAGCGTTGCCGACGCGGCGCGCGCGCTCGAGCGATCGACCGAGCAAGTGCGGCGCTATCTCCGGGAAGGGCGGCTGCGTGGGCGGCGGCTCGGCGGCCAGTGGTTCATCGACGCGGCCGAGCTGACCGCCTTCCAGACGGTCCAGCGCGAGCAACACAGTTTCCTCGCCAAGCTGCGGCCCGCCGCCGACTCCGACCCGCTGGGCGGGGTGATCGGCATCGGGGCCGGCGGCGGCACGAACATCGCCGACGGCAAGGACGCCTACCGGCGCGCGTTCTGGTGGAGGCGATAAGCGACCATGGCACGCTCCCCCGCGTCGCCGGCCGCCAACGGCCGGGATATCCCCGTCGCTTTCGTCGATTCCTCGGCCATCGTGGCGCTCGTCGACCGCGACGACGCCGTGCATACCGCCGCGGTCGAGGCGTACCGCGACTTGCTCGCCGGCGGCTACCGGCTCTTCACCACCAACCACGTCGTGGTCGAGACGTTCGACCTGCTCAGCATCGGCGCCGGTCCGGCGGTGGCCCGGCGTTGGTTGCAGGAGATGAAGCTGGCGATCTATCACGCGACCGAGGAGGACGAGCAGGAGGCGCGGCGGCTGATGATCCGGCGCGACGGCACACCCCCCCAATCCCTCACTGACGCGATCAGCCGGGTCGTGATGAAGCGCCTCGGCGTCGCCGACGCCTTCGCCGTCGACCCGAACGTGCTGGGCGACGCGTGAGGCGGAAGGCGACAGGCGTCAGGCGTCAGGAGCACGAATGGCGACCGAGCGTCGCTGCCTCATCAGACAAGGAGTTGCCACGCGATGATTGGACCCTGGTCGATAGCTCCTGTCGCCTGTCGTCTGTCGCCTGTCGCCTGACGTGGATCGCTCGCCGGGCGTTTTCTGTCCGACCTGTGGAACCCGCAACCTGGCGACGGCGCAGGCGTGCCGCTCGTGCGGGGAACTGCTGCCGCGGCGACAGCAGTTGGGGCAGCGGATCACCGCGACGCGGGCGCGCTTCGACCCATCGCTCCAAGAGACCCAGGCAATCCGCTGGCCCACGCCGGCAGCGCCACCAACGCGGACCGCCCCCCGTGCCAGCGCGCCACCGAGCCCGCCGCCGACCGCTCCATCGCCACCCAGCACGCCGGTCTCAGCGCCGAGCACCCACTATCCGCTCGCTCCCGCCGTCCAACCCCAGCCGCGGACGAACCCGCGGTTCACCCGTGGTCCGCACGGGTGTATCCTCGGGCTGGTCGCCCTCGTCATGATGTGCGCCGTGGCCGGCAGCTTTGCCTGGCTGGTCGGGCGGCCGCTGCTGAACGACGCGATCGAGTCGGAGGTCGATGAGGGGATCGCGACGCAGGTGGCGGGGATCGAGCGTTTGCCGGTCGCGGCAGGCGGTGACCTGCGGATCACCGAGGAGGAGATAAACGAGGGGATTGCGAGCTACGGCGAGTCGTTCAACCCGGTCGAGGACCCGCGGGTGGAGATTCGATCAGGGGAGATCAGCGTCGGCTTCGACCTCTACGGGTCGCACAGCACCTACCATGGCGACCTCGACGTGCGCGACGGGCGGCTGGTGGTGGTGGATGCCCGCGTCGACGGTCCCGCCGGTCGCTTCCTGGACGAGGACGCCTTCGCCGAGATCCTGGAAGAGCAATTCGCCGCGCTGATGGCCAGGTTTGATCTGACGCCGACCGACGTCCGGGTGGCCGACGGCGTGCTGGTGATCGAGACCGAAGAAGGGTGAGGCGTTCGACGTGGTGCACCTGAGCGCCGCGAATCGGCCGGTCAATGAAAGACGGCGTGATTTCATTGAAACGATCCGCGTCAGCGTGATATGGTGGACGCGCGTGAGAGGACTGATCGATGACGACGACTGCCGCCGCAGAACGCGCAACCCGCACCTACCGGGCGAAGGCAACCGGTCGCCACGCGATCACGCTGCCCGCCGACCTTTGCCGCCGCCTCAACATCGAGACCGGCGACGTCGTCGAGCTTGAGCTCATCGGTGAGCAGGCCGTCGTGCGCCGGGCGCCAGAGAAGCCGATCCCGCCGGCCAGGGGCCTGCTCCGTGGGTACTTCAAGGATTGGGAAGACATCAATCGCTTTGTCCAGGAGGAGCGCCAAGCGTGGGTGGATCGGGAGGAGAGACTTTTCGGGAAAGTTCGCGCTTCCGAACAGCCCGAGGGTGTCTAGATCAGCGCACGTCGAGATCGAAAGGGTTTGATGCATGGCAGCGACTCTTCACACCTCCCACGGAACGCGGACGTACCGGGCAAAGGTGACCGGTCGTCACGCCATCACGCTCCCGGCGGAACTCTGCCGTCGTCTGAATATCGCAACTGGCGACACCGTTGAGTTCGAGGTCGTCGGTGAACAGGCACTCCTGCGGCGCGCTCCCGAGAACCGGGTGCCGGATGCGCGCGGGATGCTGCGTGAGTATTTCTCGAGTCGCGAAGAGGTCCAGCGCTTCGTCGAGGAGGAGCGACGAGGGTGGGAGGAGGATAAGGAGACAGAGGAGTCGTGAATGCCGAAGCGTCTCCCGGCTCCCAAGCTTATCTAGCACAACTCGGTGCCGAAGCTCGCCGGACTGGCCGGCCCATCGCCCTCGATAGCGGGCCACTCATCGACTACCTGTCGGATCTCGAACCCGTCTCCTCCCTACTCGATGTCATCCTGCGCGATCCAACCGTGGACGTCGTGCTGTCAGCGATCACGCTGAG
The DNA here is from genome assembly GCA_050695955.1 of Thermomicrobiales bacterium. Lineage (GTDB taxonomy): Bacteria > Chloroflexota > Chloroflexia > Thermomicrobiales > UBA6265 > JBOGUF01. The sequence goes on from JBOGUE010000208.1 coordinate 8,141, forward strand.
CGAAGCCCTGGTCCGTCCGGCTCAGGACGGCAACTACATGCAGGTTGCGTCGCTCCGGGATGCGGTGACATTTCTGCCGGCGGTCGTCGTCGTCGATTTCGATCAAGCGCACGCGATTGAAACCGCCTTTGTCCGCGCCCAAACCCGTCTTAAGCTGCCCGACGCGGCCGTGGTTGCGTCGGCTCGCCGGGCAAACGCCTTCGCGATTCTCGGCAACGACCGGCAGTGGCGCAATAAGCCTCTCGGCGTGCCGTACCACCACATGGACGACATCCTGGCGCTGGCGTAGTGCCGCAACGCCTTACGCCGGCTGGACGTGAGTCGCCGGCCGGACGCCGCCGCTCCGGGCATCCTCCTTGCGACGTTGCGCGGTATGAGCACACCCATCCACCTCCCTCCCTGTCCCACGTGCGGCGGCACAACTACCCTCGCCCGCCCGGATGCCCTGGCGCGGCCGGAGCCGCACCTCCGCGTGCGCTGCGAGCGCTGCGGCGTGACGACGGAACTCGACACCGAGACAACCGCGACGGTGCGGCAGGCCGCCGAGGCGGTCGTGCGCGGCGCGCTCGATGTGCTCCAGCAATGGGCGCGGGTGGTCCAGTCGGCTCGTCTCCAGGTCGCCGCTGGGACCGCCTCGCCGGAGCTGGTCGCGGCGCTGGACCACCTCGACGCCTATTGGGCGGACCCGGCCGCGAGCGAGGAGGTGCGCCGCGATGCGGTCGACCGGGTGCTGCAGGCGCTGGGGACGCCATCGCGGGATTTGGGGGCACCGGGGTTCTGACCAACGGGGGCGACGCCTAACCGGCTGCCCCCTGCTACACTCCCAAGCGGGATGGGAGAGCGACCGCATCCACCAGCCGAACCGGCAGACCAGGGCAAACCGAGCGCTAAACTAACCGTCCGGCGGATGGCGCCGTGGCGGAAGACCCTCTATGCGATCTTCGCGGCGCAGATGCTGGCGATCGTCGGGTTCAGCCTGCGCGCGCCCTTCTTGCCTTTTTACCTGCAAGACCTGGGGGATCTCTCGACCGACGACGCGGCGATCTGGTCCGGCTTGATCAACGCCGGCGGGGCCGGGGTGATGGCGCTCACGGCGCCGATTTGGGGGGTCGTCGCCGACCGCTATGGGCGGCGGCCGATGGTGCTGCGGGCGATGTTCGCCTCCGCCTGCACCCTGGGGTTGATGGCTTTCGCCACCGCGCCGTGGCATTTGCTGGCGCTGCGCTTTGTCGAGGGCGCATTCTCCGGCACGGTGACCGCCTCGACCGCGCTCGTCGCCGCCAGCTCACCGAAAGAGCGGCTCGGGTTCAGCATGGGGCTGGTGCAGACGGCCGTCTTCTCCGGGGCGTCGCTGGGTCCGCTCTTCGGCGGGATTCTGGCCGACCAGATCGGGTACCAGGCAACGTTCGCCGTCGCATCGGCAATGCTGGCCGGCGGCGGATTGATCGTCCTGCTGCTGGTCCAGGAGCGGTTTACGCCCCAGCCACGGGGGCCGGAACGCGGGTTCGGCGCGGTCTGGGCGGCGACGAGCTGGCTGCTTGGCCCGCTGATGATCACGATGATCGGGGTGTTGGTAGTGGTCCGCTTCGCCTCCTCGGCGGTGCAGCCGATCATCCCCCTCTACGTCGAGCAGATCGCGCACGCGACGGCGGGAAACGCCTCGACGGTGGCAGGGCTCACGCTCGGCATCCTGGGGTTGACGAGCGCGGTCTCGGCGATCTACTTCGGCCGGCTGGGCGACCGGATCGGGCACCGGCGGATTTTGCTCGCCTGCGCGCTGGGGGCGGGGCTGCTCTACCTGCCGATGGCGATCGTGCAGTCGACGTGGCAACTCATCGTGTTGCAAGGGTTGTTCGGGGTGGCGGCAGGCGGGTTGATCCCGACGGCGAACGCGCTGGTCGGGGCGTCGACGCCGCCGGAGCGGCGGGGCGCGCTCTTTGGGATGACGGCGTCGGCGGCTGCCCTGGGCGGGTTCTTCGGCCCGATCGCCGGCGGCGCGATCGCGGCGACGTTCGGCTTCCCGACCGCCTTCGTGACGGTGGCGGTGTTGCTGCTGGCGATGACGGTGGTGGTGTGGCGGGTCTTTGCACGGCATAGGCGGTCGGAGGATGTCGCCACCGGGGCAGCGGGCTAACTGAAGTCGACAGGGGGACGGGTGGATGACTTGACGGCGACGGGCGATTCGTCTGATCCCATCGCCAGGATCGAACAAAAGATGGCCAGCGGCGAAGTCTCGCGGGAAGAGATCGAACGCGCCCGCGCGCTTTGGCGAGCGCGACTCCACGACGGCGTCATCATGCCGCACGGAGAGCGGATCATGATCTCGGCGCGCGATCTGCATCATGTGTTGGAGGATTCCCGCATCCGCCGCAAACCGGAGCGGATCGAACGCCTCCTCGGCGGTGTATTCGATATCAGGACGGCGCGCTCGGGGCGCCGGATGGGGCTGAGCGAATGGGTCGAGGGCGGGGAGGCTGTCCGCGGGTATGTTATCGTGGACGACGAGAGCCATGTGCGCACGATGCACCTATTGGATGCGAGAGGACTGCGCAAGAAGGCACGCCGAGGTGAACGGCTATGGAGGCGACACGAGTAAGCGCCAGGTGGGGCGGTGCGGACCGGGATATCCTGACCATTTTGGTCGATCCCTGGCCGCGCGACTATGGCGCGGACCCCGATGACGAGGACGATCGGGTCGTCTACTACCGGTTACTGGACGATCGCGACGAAGCGACGGGCGAGATCGTCGGCATCGAGATCGACGACTTCGTCGGCACAGAAGCAAAGGACTATCTAGGCGTCACCGACCTCGTGGGCTTCGACGCCTGGGACGCACTCCCCGTTCTGCCCCAGCGGTGGCAGCTACGGGACTGGGAACCCCTTTCGCTCGTGGACTTACTCAAGCGACTGCAAGCGAGCCTCGGGGCGCGGGTCGAGACGCCAGTCCGCGCCTGAGGCGTGATCCCAAGCACATCGCCTCTGGCCAGATCCACCCGCCGCGGGAACGCCGCGGGACCGGCGCGGCTTCGGTTATGATGTGTCGGAAATGATGCCAACAATGCGGAAGAGGTGAGTGGGGCGCGGGGAGCGAGCATTGGGCGTTGGGCCGGTGTAGGCAGGGCAAGGCGGCGTGGTGAGGGGGATGGGGAGAGGATGAACCTGACGGATCGCGAGAAAGAGATGCTCAAAACGATGATCGACCGGGGGGAGCCGCTGCCGCCGCGGTACCGGTTGGCGTTGTTTGCGGACGCGCCGGAGGTGGAGCTGATCTGGCAGGGGAAGACGAGCGAGGTCACCAACGTCGTACTGCCGTTCCAGTCGATCGAGCAGATCGACGAGCCGCGGGCGGAGGCGGCGGGGCGGGCGATCCGGGAGGACCCGGCGGCGTATCAGCTCGGGATGGAGATGCTGCTGGACCCGGTGAGCGGGCGGCAGGCGGGGGGGTGGACAAACAAGCTGATCTGGGGCGACAACAAGCTGGTGCTGTCGTCGCTGAAGAACGGGCCGCTGCGGCGGGAGATCGAGGCGGCGGGCGGGTTGAAGTTGATCTATATCGATCCGCCATTTGATGTGGGAGCGGATTTTTCGTTCAGCATTGACGTTGGAGCAGGGGAAACACTCTCGAAGGAACCCAGCATCATTGAGGAACTAGCCTATCGGGATACATGGGGGAAGGGTACAGACTCATATTTGGCGATGATCTATGAACGCTTGAGACTGATGCATGAGCTGTTGGCCGAGGACGGAACCATTTACGTCCATATTGGTTGGAACGTGTCACATTACGTGAAGGCAGCTCTGGACGAAATCATTGGCTCCCACCGATTTGTGAACCAGATCATCTGGAGGAGACAAACCGCGCACAGCGACATTGGGCAGGGTTCAAGGCATCTTGGCCCAATCCATGATGTGATTCTCATGTACTCCAAAGGGGAGAGTCCCGCGTGGAACATGCAGTTCCAACCGTATTCCGATGATTACGTGGAAGCCTTCTACAAACACGTGGAGCCCGAAACCG
>JBOGUE010000209.1:0-1606 GCA_050695955.1 Thermomicrobiales bacterium
CGTCGTAGAGTTCCGGCAGCGTGTCTGGATGGATGTCGCTCAGGTAGTGATGCGGCGCGCCCAGTGGATCAAGCGGATTCGCCGAGACCGGCGGTCGCGGCGCCGGCCCCTCGCCCCGCTGGCGAAACGACGCCGCATCATCGATGCGCCGCGCGCAGAGCGCGGTGACGCGAACGTCCGCGATGCCCGCGTCGAGAATTGCCTTGAGCCCCCGCAAATGGGCGGGCAAGATGCGCGCGCACCCGACCACTCCCAGCCTCACCGGCGACTGACCATTGCCCGTCACGCGTTCGCCTCCACCGTACCACTCACCGCCAGGACAAGCTCTTCACCCGAGACACCCGTTCTGGACGTGGTACACCCGAGTCGTCGCGAGACGGCGTCCGCGGCGACCCGGCATCGCGCCCCGATCTGCGAGAGGCGCTCGTCGGACGCCCGATGCGATGGAGCCGCCACGCTCACGGCGGCCACGACCTCGCCGTCGTGTCCAAAAACTGGTGACGCAACGCAGCGCACCCCCTCGATCCGCTCTTCGTCGTCGACCGCGTACCCACGGGTACGGACCCGCGCCAAATGCTCGCGCATTCGCATTGGCGACGTGATCGTTCGCGATGTGTAGGCGGGCATCCCTTGCGCCAGGACACTGTCGAGCTTCTCGGTGGGCAAGTAGGCGAGAATCGCTTTGCCCGAAGCAGTGCAATACGCCGGTCGCCGCTCTCCAATCCCCGTTTGGAGTGAGACCGGCTGCCGTCCTTCGATGCGCTCGATTGTGACGACGTCGTCATGATCGAGCGTCGCGAGGTGGACGAGTTCCTGCGTTTCATCGCACAGCATTTCCAATTCCGGTCGTGCGACGTCGCGGATGTCGAGTGCATCCAAGAAGGCGCCGGAAAGCGTCAACACCCGAGCCCCGAGCCGATAGCGATCCGAGACGGGATCCCGCTCCAAGTAACCGCGCGGTCGCAACGTCGCCAGGAACCGGAACAGTGTGCTGCGGTGCATGCCGAGCGCCCGCCCGATCTCGGTCAACGTGAGGCCGTGTCGCGAATCCTCCTCGGCCAGCAGCTCGAGGATGCGCAAGCCTTTGTCGAGCGTGCTCAGCGTCAGGTCGGAGCGGACGTCCGCTTCCTCCGTGCCCTGGCCCGATTCGTGGTCGACGTGGCGGCGCGGCAACTCGGTCTCCCAGCGATTTCCATATTCGCGAAGTCGTTTCCGGTTATGCGGCATCATAGGCAGCGGTGGACAGCATGTCAATAGACTCAGGCTCCTGACCAGGGCCTTTGCAAAGTCGTGGCCCGCCGTTATCAGCCCCGCCGCAGCGTTGAAACGCCGGGAAAGCAGCTCTGACGTCGGCACCGATGACCGATGAGTCCGCCCGGCTTCGCGGGACGACATGGTAACTTTGAAAAGACCCGTGCTCTTGACGCCGACGCGATTTGGGTAGATTGTGCGCGCCATCGATGGAGGCCGCCAGACACAGCGAGGAGAGAACCGTGGGAACCGAGCAGGAGATGCGAGTCGCGATCGGGCAGTTCAACGAACTCACTGAGGAAAAGTTGCAATTCGCCGCACAGCTCGGCATCCCCGGCGTGCAGATGAACACGCC
>JBOGUE010000210.1:0-2913 GCA_050695955.1 Thermomicrobiales bacterium
GTTCCAGGAAATCCTGATCAACGACACCGACCCGGAGGAGGCGTGGACCGCGGCCTCCGAGACGATGGGCGCGGAAGCCGAGGCCTGGAAGGCGGAGAATCCGGATTGGGCGCCGGAACCGCGGCCGGCGGCGAGTCCGACGGCCCGTCGTTCGTAGGGAGGGACCCGCGCCCTCCCCATCGGCCAACGGCCGATATGCCGCGTCAGCGGCCCGTGCAACCACACGCGGACGGCCGCGTTCATGAGGATTCGACGGCCGGTACACCGGCTTGTCGCCCGTTGGGCGACGGGAGGGCGCAGGTCCCTCCCCTACGAACGACGACGACGGGGCAACCCATGGGTAGGAGGGGGGAATTGATGCTGGCCCGATACAACCCGGTGGACATAGAGCATGTGCTGCGCACGACGGAGGCGACGGCGCCATTTCCGCCGGCGAGCGATCGCGCGGCGTGGCGGGAGGTGCGAGACGGGATCGGCGAGGAGCGGGCCGCGGAGATTGTGGCGCAGGCAGAAGTCGATGCCCGGACGCCGGTGCCGACACTGCCGGCGACGCTCTATCTGGAATTCAACCGGACGGGGCAGCGGGAGGGATACCAGACTCCGCTCGGGCGGCGGAAGGAGATGCTGGCCGCGCTGACGCTGGCGGAGTGCCTCGAAGGAGAAGGGCGATTCCTCGATCCACTCCTCGACGTGGTCTGGGCGATCTGCGAAGAGAGCAGCTGGGCCTACCCGGCCCACCAACGCGCCCTGACCGACATGGAGCATCCCCATATCGACCTAAGCGCGGCGACGACGGCCCTTGAGCTGGCAGAGTTCGACGCGCTGCTCGGCGATCAACTCGACTCCGCGGTGAGCAAGCGGATCCGGTACGAGGTCAACCGACGCTGCCTGACGCCCTACCTGACCCGGCACGACCATTGGTGGATGTACAACACGCACGCCCGGCGGTTGAACAACTGGACCGCGGTCTGCACCGCGGGTGTCGCCGGCGCGGCGCTCTATCTGGAGCCGGACATGGCCCGGCTGGCCGAGATCGTGGCGCGGGCGGCGCGCTCGCTGGACGATTACCTGGAAACCTTCGATCCGGACGGCGGGTCTTCGGAGGGGCCGGGGTACTGGTCGTATGGGTTTGGCTACTACACGGTGCTGGCCCATCTGGTCGAGCAGCGCACGGACGGGATGGTCACCTTCATCGAGGGGGAGCAGATCAGGAAGATCGCGCAATATCCGCTGCGGACCATCCTTAGCCCTGGCCGCACCGTCAACTTCTCCGACAGCGACTCGCGGCGCGGGTTTATCGCGGCGCACCTCGTCTACCTCGCGCAACGGCTCGATCTGCCGGAGTTGATGCGGCTGGCGCAAGGACAGCCGGGGACGAGCCGGGAGCAAGCGCCGGTGTGGGGGCTGCGGACGCTCTTCTGGCGACCGGCACCGGAGGCAACCGGGGAGATTGTCCCGGCCAAGCACGATTGGTTCAGCGGCATGATGTGGATGATCGCCCGGCGCGATCCGACCGACCCGAACGCGCTCGTGCTGGCGGCGAAGGGCGGACACAACGGGGAGATGCACAACCAGAACGACGTGGGGAACATCATCGTCCACGTCAACGGCGAGTCGCTGGTCGCCGACGTTGGGCGCGGGCGGTATACCCGCGCCTACTTCGGCCCGGAGCGCTACGAGCATCTGGTCAATTCGTCGCTGGGCCATTCCGTGCCGGTGCCGAACGGCCAAGCGCAACAGTTCGGCGCGGAACACGGTTCCCAGTTGCTGGAGCATACGACGGGCGATGCAGCCGACGTCTTGGCCGTGGAGTTGAAGGGCGCCTATCCGGCGGAAGCCGATTTGGAGTCGCTGCAGCGGACGGTGACCCTACATCGGGAACCGGGGCCGGGCTGGGTGGAGGTGGTGGACACGGTCGGATTTGCCACAAGGCCGGGCACCTGCGAGAGCGTATTGACGACGTTCGGCGCGGTGGAGTTGGGGACCGATGCGGTGGTGGTGCGCGGCGATCATGGGGCGATGCGGATTCGATTCGATCCCGCCGTGGTGACGCCGCGTCTGGACGTGGTCAAAGCGGTCGATCTGTCCGAGGGGCCGGCCGACGTGCAGCGGGTGGTGTTTGCGTTCTTGGAACCGGTGCGCGCCGGGACGATTCGTTTGGCGATTGAGCCGGTGTAGTTATCGGCCCGCGGCCGAAGCGCGCCTTCGGCGCGCGGGAGCGGAGTTGCGGCGCAGGTCCCTCCCCTACGACGTAGCGGCATCGCGCAGGTGTGCTGGATTTGCGGCATAGGCAGTGGTTTGCAAGTGATCTTGCAGGATTGGGTGGTGAGAGGGTTGACAGGAGCGGTGCTCGCACTATAATCGGTGCAACTGCACTTGCAATTGAATCGGTGGAGCGCAAACGGAATCCCGGTTTTCGTTCGAGTCATCTGCCGGGGGATCGTTCCCGGTAGCGATGCGGTCGTCCTGGTTTGGTCGAAACCTCAAGGAGGAGGCACGCGGTCATGGGTGATGGAGATCGTCGTTTTTCGGGGTCGTTGAGCCGGCGAGCATTACTCGCTAGAACCGCGGCGGTGGGCGCGGGCGCCGTGGCGGCGTCGGCGTTTACCGGGTATCGCGCGGTAGCGTCGCAGACGGCGCCGGCGAGTTTCCAGGAGGCGCCGATCCTGGCCGAGCAGGTGGCGGCAGGCACGCTGCCGCCGCTGGAGGAGCGGTTGCCGCTGGCCGCGGACATCATGGTGGTCGAGCCGATCGAGGAGATCGGCCAATACGGCGGGACGTGGCGTCGCGCCTTCACCGGCACGGCCGACTTCCACGCCTACGGGCGCTGCGTCTACGAGCAGATTTTGCGCTGGCCGCGCGACCCGACGCAGCCGATCGGCCCCGGCATCGCCAAGGAATGGGAATTCTCGG
>JBOGUE010000211.1:0-1911 GCA_050695955.1 Thermomicrobiales bacterium
GGGTAAGAACGACTCGTCGTCCCCGACCCCTGACTCCTGACTCCTGACTCCTATCCTTTCACCGCCCCCGACATCACCCCTTTGATGAAGTGCCGCTGGAAGATGACGAAAACGGCGATAGTCGGCAGGACGGCGATCGTTGAGGCAGCGAAGACCAGCCCCCATTCCGTGCCGTGCTGCTGTTGGAAGAGGCGCAACGCGATCGGCAACGTATAGAGGTCCTGATCGTTGATCGCGGTCAAGGCCCAGGTGAACTCGTCCCACGCCCCGAGGAAGGAGAAGATGGCGACGGCGGCCAGCGCGGGCCGCGCCAGAGGCAGGGCGATGTCCCAGAAGGAGCGGAACGGTCCGGCGCCGTCGATCAGCGCCGAGTCGATCAAGTCCTGCGGGATGTCCTCGAAGAAACCGCGCAGCAGGAACATGCTGAACGCCGTTCCCGCCGAGTAGACGATGATCAGACCCCAGCGGCTGTCGAGCAAATGGAGATTTCTGGCCAGTACGAATTGCGGGATGATCAGCACCAGCGACGGCACCATCATCGTCCCTAGCATCGCGTAGAAAAGGACCGAGCGCCCCGGAAAATCCCAGCGCGCGAAGGCGTAGGCCATCAGCGCCGAGAGGATGACCGTGATCACCGTCGAGGCGCTGGCGACGACCAGGCTGTTCATGAAGTAGCGGTCGAAGTTGTTCGACCCGATGGCGCGGACATAGTTGTCGAACGTCGGTTCGCTTGGGATGAAGCGCGGCGGCAACTCCAGCACGAAGGTGTGCGGCTTGAACGACGTGCTGACCATGTAGACGAAGGGCAGCATCGTCACGGCTGCCCCAACCGTCAGGAGCCCGTACCGCACCACTTGTCCCAGTGAACTCGGCCTCGTCATCTTGGCGCTAACCCTCACCCATCAGCTCTCGGTACTCGGCACTCCGTCAGTACTCCACCCGCCGCCGCACGAGGCGGATCTGGACCATACTGAGGACGAAGACCATCGCCGCCAGCAGGTACGAGAGCGCCGCGCCATACCCCAGATCGAGGAACTCGAAGGCCTCGCCGTACATGTAGGTCAGCATCACATCGGTGCGGTGGATCGGGTCGCCGCCGGTCATGACGTAGACCGAGATGAAGACCTGGAACCCGCCAATGGTGAGCAGCACCAGGAGAAACATCGTCGTCTGTCGTAATAAGGGGATCGTGACGTCGCGCAGCCGCCGCCAGACGCCCGCGCCGTCGACCGCGGCTGCCTCATAGAGGTCGCTCGGGATCGACTGCAGCCCGGCGAGGAAGATCACCATCGTCCAGCCGACACCCTTCCAGATACCGAGACTGGCGATCGCCAGCTTGGCCCAGGTCGGTTCGCCGAGCCAGTTGATGTTCTCGTCGATGACGCCCAACCCGTCGAGCAGCGCCCAGTTGACGAAGCCGGCCTGCCCGTTATAGAGGTAGGTGAAGACCAGCGAAACGACGACCCACGACGTCACCACCGGGATGTAGTAGATCGTGCGGAAGAAAGCGCGCGCCCGCAGCGGCCCGTCGAGCAGCAGCGCCACCGACAGCCCGATCACCATCTGCCCCGGCACGGTGATCACCGTGTAGAGGACCGTGTTCTCCAGCGCCGTCCAGAAGATCGGATCGTCGAAAGCCCGCCGGTAGTTGTCCAAGCCGACGAACTTGCTCGGCTTGATCAGGTTCCACTCCGCGAAGCTCATCGCGAAGGCCTGCACCAGCGGGTAGAGCGTCCACGTCAAAAAGAGCGCCATCCCCGGCAGGATGAAGAGATAGGCAGGCAGCGCCTTCCGCAGTCGCTTACGAAGGAGCACGGCGCGGTCGCCGCGGGCGGAGATAGCTTGCTGGGCGATGGCCATATTGTCCTTTGCAGATGCCCGTTCGTCGTAGGGGAGGAACCTGCGCCGGAC
>JBOGUE010000212.1:0-4395 GCA_050695955.1 Thermomicrobiales bacterium
AGTTTGGCAATGTCGTTTCGGCCGCGCTCGGGCGGCGGGCAACTGGAAAAGAGCTCACTGAAACCGGGCCGGGTAAACGACGTCGATGGCACAACGAACGACCGCGCGGCGCCAATCCGATTGAAAAACATGAAGTGGGAATGACCAGCGAAGAGCATCTGGACGTTGTGCGACTTCGTGAGATTGATCAGCCAGCCGCGCGCTGGCTGATCGATATTGTCGTAATGGCCAAGGCCAGGCTCGTCTTCATCGTGGAGGAAGGGCGCCAGGTGCAGAAACATGAACGTCGCCGTGCCAGCATTGGCGGCCAGGTCCGATTCGACCCACTGCCGATGCGCCGTCGCTTCGGGCAGCGCCGAATTCATGATCTGCGAGTTCAAGACGACGAAGTGACACCCGCCGTCCTCCCAGCTGTACCAGGATCGCCCAAACCGCGCATGGTAGGCGGCGAGTGCGCCCGGCGTGACCCAATTGGTGGGCATCGTCGGGTCCGGCTTGTCTCCCACATCGTGGTTTCCCGCCACCAGCCGAGGATGCACGCCGCACCGGCGTAATTGTGCCAGCGCCTCCGATACCGCCTGCTCGAACCCCGCGGCGTCGGGGAACGCCTGCACCACATCACCGAGATGGACGACGAACGCGGCCTCCAGGGACGCGATCTGACGCAATGCCCGCTCACCACGCGCCGTCTGCTGTCGCCGGGACTCGAACTCGACTGGCTGCTTCCCGGGGTCCGGCATGTAGTGCGTATCGGTGACCACAACAAACTCGAAGCGCGCTTCTGGCAGAAACGAACGATCAAACACGGTTCTGCATATCCTCGTTTCGGCGCCGCGGAGTGACTCGCCCGGCCCGCGGTCACCACATCCGCAAACACGTCCTACCGTCCCCGCAGCCGTGGGTCGAGCACCGCGCGCAGGCCGTGGCCGATCAAGAGGAAGGAGGAGATCGCCAGCACGATCGCGATGCCTGGCCCGAAGACGGTCCACGAGGCGAATTCCATGAACTGCCGGCTCTCGCTCAGCATCGCGCCCCAACTCGGGTCCGGCGGCGGTGGACCAAGGCCGAGGAAGCTGAGCGCGGTTTCGGTCAGGATCACCTGACCGAGCGCCAGGCTCACTTCGACAATCACCGGCGACGCGACGTTCGGCAGGATGTGGCGCAGGACGATCCGCTGGTCCTTCACACCCAACGCGCGGGCGGCCTCGACAAAGTCTCGCTCCCGCACCGCCATCGTCGGCGCGCGGACGATGCGCGCCATGCGCGGCATGTAGATCACGCCGATCGTGATGACCAGGTTGCGTACGCTGGCGCCGAGGATGGCAACCATCGAGATCGCCAGCAGGATCGCCGGAAAGGCGAAGAGGACATCGAGCACCCGCATGATGACCTGATCGACCCGTCCGCCCAGGTACCCCGCCGGCAGCCCAAGCGCCAACCCCAGCACGAGCGCCAGCGCCACCGACGGCACGGCGACCAACAGCGACACCCGCCCGCCATAGGCAACCCGCGCGAAGACATCGCGTCCGATCGAGTCCGTCCCGAGCAGGAATTCACGGTCAGGCGGCATCAGCGACATGCCTGGAAACGTCTGGTTCGGCCCGTTCCAGGTAATCAGTGGCGCGAACAAGGTGACGACCAGAATTGCCGCCAGCAGCGCCGTACCCAGCACCAGGCTGACGTTGAGCCGGCTCAGGACGCGCCGGCGTCCGCGAACCAGCGGCACGGCAGCCACTCCCTGCCGCGCCCGCGCCTGCATCGTCGTGGCGCCCCGCGTCGTGATGCCCATCATCCCTTCGTCCACGTCATTGCGTGCATTAGCTGATCCGGATTCGGGGGTCGGCGGCCGCGTAGGCAAGATCGGCGATCAGGTTGGTCACCAACACCATCGTCGCCACCACGATCACGATCCCCTGCATCAGTGGGTAGTCGCGCAGCGTCACCGCGCTCAACGCCAACCGGCCAAGCCCCGGCAGCGCGAAGATCGTCTCAGTGATGATCGTACCTCCGAGCAAGACGCCCGCCTGCAATCCGGTCACGGTGATGATCGGGATCAGCCCGTTGCGCAGCACGTACCGCACGAGCACCGCGCGCTCGTTCAGCCCTTTGGCCCGCCCAACCCGTACGTACTCGTGCCCGATCGTTTCCCGCACGGCCGACATCGTGTTCTCGGCGATCACCGCCGCCAGGCCCGTCCCCAGGGCGATCACCGGGTAGATCATGCCGAGCAGATGCCGCGCGGGATCATCGCCGAAGGAAACGTAGCGCAGCGTCGGGATCCCCGGCAGATAGCGTCCGCCATAGAGGATCAGCAACGTGCCGAGCAGAAAATTCGGCACCGCCACCCCCGCGATCGTGAAGGTCCGGCCGACGGTGCGCCAAAACGGCCCGCGGGTGGCGGCCAGGACCCCCACCGTGCCCCCCACGACCAGCGCAAACGCCAGCGACAACACCGCCAATTCCAGCGTGACAGGCAGCCGGCGCACGATTTCGCCCAGCACCGGCACCTTCAACCGCAGCGAGTCGCCGAAGTCGCCCTGCACCACATTGCCGAGCCAGCGCAGGTACTGGACGGCGAGCGGCTGGTCGAGCCCGTACTCCCGGCGGATGTTTGCGAGCACGACCGGATCCTGCACGCCATCCGGCCCGATCAGGAGAACGGCGAGGTCACCAGGAATCAGATTCATGGCGACGAAGGTCAGCACCGATATCCCGAGCAGGATCGGAACCAGCATCACCAAACGGCGCGCGATCACAACGAGCATAGACAAACCCAGTGAACTACGCGGACACCCAACGCGCCCTCGATGCCAACCACCGTCCCTACATTACTGATCCAGCCACGTCTTGCGCACGGTCAGCCGCGCGTTCGACGGCATAACCTCGTACCCCTTGACGTAGTCCCACAGGAGTTCCCACCTCAGCGGGTAGGTATAGGGCACGATGACGTACACGTTGTCGAGGATATGCTGCTGGATCTGCCCGTAGATCTCGATGCGCGTTGCCTCGTCCGCCTCGGTCCGTCCTTGTTCGATCAACTGATCGAGCGCGGCATCGGCGATCCCCTTCACCACGCGGAAGGAGGTCGCGGAGTGGAACCGGTCGACTTCCTGGTTCGGATCCGGCGTCCAGACCGTGCCGACCGTCGCCATCTGGTAGGTGCCGCTGCTCCAATCATCCAGAATGGCGCCGACTTCCATCGGATTGATCTCGACGTTGATCCCGGCTTCCGCCCATTGCTCCTTCATCACCTGGGCACACTGCACGTCGAGCTGATTGGCGGCCACAATCTTGAACTCCGGCACGTCCAACCCGTCATGCCCGGCCTCGGCGAGCAGCGCCTTCGCCCCTTCGACGTCTCGGGTGTAGTACGGCAGGTCGGACCCATCGCCGGTGTAGCCGCCGAGCTGGGACGGCGGCAAGAAGGCGCCGACCGAACCGTAGCCGGCGAGGACCGTGTCGACGATCGCCTGCCGGTCAAGCGCCAGGCTCATCGCGCGGCGCACCCGCACGTCGTCGAACGGCGGCGCCGAGAGGTCGAACAGGATCGGGAGGTAGCGGCTGCTCACGCCCGGTGTGGAGGCGAGCCCTTCGTCCGTCTTGGCGACGTTCTGCGCCACCCGCGGGTCCTTTAGCCAGGTGAGTTGCACCGTCTCCGAGCGGAGCGCCGACGAGATCGACGTGTCGTCACCGAGCAGTTGGAAGACGACCTCATCCACGTATGGCAGCCCGTCCTCGTAGTAGCCCTCGAAGCGGGACAGCCGGACTTCCTGGTCGAGCAAGTGCTCCTGGAAGACGAACGGCCCAGTGCCGACCGGCGCCGTCGAAAGCTCGTCTGTCGCGCCTTTCGGCACAATCGCGCCGTAGGGGATCGTCGCCAGGTAGCGCAGAAGCGGGGCGAAGGGCTGCGATAGCGTGAACTTGACGGTCAGCGGATCGACTACCTCGATCGCCGAGACGACGGAGTAGATCGAGGCATGCGGGCTGGCGGTCGCGGGGTCAAGGATGCGCTCGAAGGTGTACTTGACGTCCTCCGCGCTGAAGGGCGCGTCGTTGTGGAACGTCACCCCCTCGCGCAGCGTGAAGACGTAGGTCAGGTCGTCGACCATCTCGTAGGCGGTCGCCAAATCCGGCTCGACCTCCATCGTCGGCGTCCAACGCAGGAGGCCGGTGTAGATCAGCTCCTCGACATTGGTCGAGGCCCAGGCAATCGTCTTGTTTGGGTCAAGATCCTGCGGCCCGAAGTCTTGGCCGATGTAGAGTGTGCCGCCCGGTTTCGGCTCGCCGTCCTGCGCGGACGCGACCGACCACCGGCTGGCCGGCAGCGCCGCCGCGCCGGCCAACCCAGCCGCCGCGCCCAGAAACCGCCGTCGAGAGAGTTCCACGGTGCGTGCC
>JBOGUE010000213.1:0-5068 GCA_050695955.1 Thermomicrobiales bacterium
GCCGATCCCCAGCCAAATCACAGCGAGCGCTCAGCGCTTTTTGGGTTTTGCTTGCTACGGTGGACTCCAGGATGCCGGTTCGGGCCGACGCGATCGTTGCCACCGGCGTCAATGTGCTCGGTCCCGCCGCGCCGCGGACGAGTGCAAGGAGGATCAACCATGCGACGCATCGTGCTCGCCCTGCTCGCGGCGGTGGCCATCGCGATTGGATTCGCATCGGCGACCTCGGCCCAAGACGCCCTCGACTGCGAGGATTACGACAACCAGGCGGCGGCTCAGGCCGCGTACCGAGAGGACACGAGCGACCCCGCCAATAACGATGCCGACGAGGACGGCATCGCCTGTGAACTCTTCGAATATGAGGACACGACGACGGACCTCACCCCAATCGCAACTGGCGGCACGACCCTGCCGGCCAGTGGGATCGGGGTCACGGCGGTCAGCCAGGCTGGTCTTAGCGGCTTGGTCGGGACGCTCGGCGCCGTCGCCGCTGGCTGCGGCGGACTTGGGCTGTGGATACGGCGACGGGTCTAGCAGTTGATTACCAACTGTTCGAAGAGTAGTCTCGTCGAGACGCTGCGTACGGCGCCTCGGTGACGTGAGTTCAATCGCGAGTGCCCAGCGTTTTCCCAGGCAACGCTGGGCATATTCCCAGCAATGCTCGGTAGCCTGGTCGCTGCAACAGGCAACAGGCAACTTTGGGTCGTTTCCCTGCCAACGGTCTCTGCTGTTGCTGCCCTGGTCGGACCTCACATTGTCGACTGACAACGTGTGGGATCGTCCAGTGGGGCGCCGTTCACGCCCTGCCCGACGCAATGCGCGGGGGGCGCTGGACGGATTGGGACGCTGGGGCTTTGCGGGTAGGGGAGCGCACCATGGATCAGGCGATCTCGCGGCAGAATGGACGGGCGCATGTCACCGGCCTGGATGAGCCACGTCCCGTGGTCAATCTCGTCGGAGAACGCATTGCGTTGGGACCGCTGTCCCGAGAACTCCTGCCGACTTACCGGCGCTGGTTGAACGACTTTTCGCTCCTCGCCTTGCTCGACCGCCGCTTTCGTCCCCTTACTGCCGATTGGATCGAGACGTGGTTTGCGCGGCACGATCGGGGCGACCCCAGTTCCATGGTCTTTACGATCTGGGAACGCGGATCGTGGCTCCCCATTGGCAACGCGGCGCTCCAAGATCTTGACCTCCGCAACCGGAGCGCCGAGCTTGGTCTCTTCATAGGCGAACCAGGTCATCGGAGGCAGGGCTACGGCACAGAGGCGACGCGCCTGGTGCTCGACTTTGGGTTCAACGTGCTTGGACTGCGCAGCATCATGCTGCGCGTCTTTGAATACAACTTGGCCGCGCGCCGCTGCTATGAGAAAGCCGGTTTCCGCGAGTTTGGCCGGCGCGCGCAAAGCCAGTTCATGGACGGCCGATTCTGGGACGTGATCTACATGGAATGCTTGTCCGGGTCACGGGTAGACACGCTGGTCGATACCCAGTGGCCTACCGGATGACGGCGGCGGCGGCCACGACCAGCGTCGCCGTCATCCCTAGGCTATGGATCCAGACCCTATGCAGAGCGATCCATGGCTGACTGCATGAGCCCTAGATTCCCCCGCACTCTCACCGCCAGGGGCTGTTCCGTCGTGAAGTCTTCGACGGAGACCCACTCGTCATAACCGATGGCGCGGAGTGCCCCGAACAGTTCGCTCAGGTTCACAATCCCCGCGCCCAACGGCGCCCAGTGCGCCTCCCAGGCGCTCGTGCCGTCTTCCCGCTCACCAGCCTGCCGCCACCCGGTGTTCTTGGCATGGACATGGGCCAGGTACGGCCCGAGCGTCTCCAGCCCCAGCCGGTAGCGCTCGTGCCCTTCATGCACCATGTTGCCGGGGTCGTAGATCGCGCCGACCGCGTCGGGATCGAATCCGTCCAAAAAGAGGCGCGTCGCGCTGGCGCTCGGCACGATCGTGTTGTGATGGATCTCGACGAGCGCCTTTACGCCGTAGTCGCGTGCCAGCCGTTCGACCGCGCGGTAGTCCTGCCGCGCTTGGTCTCGCAGGTCGGCGTATCCAGTCGTGCCGTCGTATTTCGGCACCTGAATCCGCCCCATCGACACGCCCAACGCCTTCATGCCCCGCATCACGCGCTCGACGTTCTCCAGATCGTTTGCCTGGACGTAGCTGGCGATCGCCGGGATCGCCAATCCGGCGGCCTCTGTCAGCGCCCGAATTGGCGGTGCATCCTCGACGAAGCTGCTCAGCGGAAAGGTGCAGCGGTTCCCTTGCCAGAATCCCGGCGTCTCCCGCGGCGCATCGTCCACGATCCGCCACTCGACCCCGTCGTACCCGATCTCCGCCAGGCGCTTGACGGCCTCATCGGGTGTCCACTCCGGCAGCGAAACGGTAAAGATGGCGAATTTCATGTGCCTTCTCCTCCGCTCAGGTCCACCCGTTTGCCGGTGCGCGACGACTCGTAGATGCCGAGGATGATCTCGACGGCTTTGCGTGCCTCAGCGCCCGGCAAGGGGGCAATTGCGCCGTCGTTCAGGGCATGGAAGATGGCGCGCAGTTGCCGCGCGTGGGCATCGCCGAAGGGCTCGTCGGGCCGCCACCCGCGGCTTTGCTCCTCGTCTTCGGCGGTAAGCAGGTCGTCGCGGAGCGGCTGGTCGCTTTCCCAGACCGCGATCCGGCCATTCTCCAGAACCGCGCGGCCCGCCGTGCCGACGATCTCCACCCGCGCCGGGCGGTCGCGGTCGCCGGAGGTTGTGCCCTGGATGACGCCGAGCGCGCCGTTCGCGAGGCTCACCGCGGCGCTGGCCGTGTCCTCCGCCTCGATCTCGTGGGTCAGGGTGGCAGCGTAGCCGGAGACGCTGGCGGCCGGGCCGATGAACCATTGGAGGAGGTCGATGGTGTGGATGCTCTGGTTCATCAGCGCGCCGCCGCCGTCGAGCGCCCACGTTCCGCGCCAGCCGCCCGAGGCAGCGTAGTACTCCGCCGTGCGCCGCCAGTGGACGAAGGCGTTGCCGAGGATCGGTCGGCCAAGCAAACCTGCCGCAATCGCGCGCTTCAGCAGTCGGGTCTCCCGCGAGAAGCGGTTCTGGAAGATTACCGCCAGCGTTGTACCCGCATCCTCGCAGGCCGCGATCATGCGGTCGATATCTGCCACTGTCGTCGCCATCGGCTTCTCAGTGACGATGTGCTTGCCGGCGCCCGCCGCCAGCGCCGCCTGCTCCGCGTGCAACCCGGAGGGAGTGCCCAGGATCACAACGTCGACGTCCGCCCGCGCCAGCATCTCCTCGTAGCTGGCGTGCCACTCCGCACCGTTTGCCTCGGCCAGCGCCCGTCCCGCCGCCTCTACCGGATCGGAGACCGCGCGGACGACGGCATGATCCACCTGGCCGATTGCTCCCGTGTGGAGTCTCCCGATCACCCCCGCCCCGGCAATCCCAATGCCCCACTCCTTGCCCATGGCTCCCCCTTCGATCTCGCCGTCTGCCGAGTTGGCGGCATCGTCCGCGATTCCCCGCCAACGCGCAACCGCATGCTACGATGGAGACATTGCCGGGCACGAGCGCGTACCAGAACAGCCACGGCAGCAGGGGGACCGCCATGTCGGCAACGACCAAACTCTATACCGCGGAAGACCTCTGGCAGATGCCAGGAGATGAGCCGTGGGAATTGTGGGAAGGGGAGCTGCACAAAGTGCCGAGTGCGGGCGGGGAGGCGAGCGCGCTCGCCAGTTGGATCGGGACCTTGATTCTCCTCTTCGTCAGGCCGCGACGGCTTGGCATGGTGACCGGCGCCGACGGCACCTACATCCTCAACAACGATCCATACACCGTCCTCGTGCCCGACGTTGCCTTCGTCCGCTGGGAGCGGCTGCCGGACGGCGTCCCGCCGAAGCGATACATCCCCGTCCCGCCCGACCTCGCCGTCGAGGTCCGCTCGCCGTCGGATCGATCGGGCGAAATCGCGCAGAAGCTGGCGCTCTACCAGCGGGCCGGCGTCCCCCTCGTCTGGTGGGTCGACCCCGCCCCCTGCACGGTGACGGTCCACCGCCTGGGGCAGCCGGCAACCGAACTCCACGAAGGCGTCGAACTCAACGGCGACGACGTCCTCCCCGGCTTCCGCCTGCCCGTTGCCGAGATCTTCGCCGAGGCGTAAAACGAACATCGCCCCAAACGCGGCCGGTTGGCAGGGCCGAGATCGGCCTGTCTGTAACAGATTGCCACGAACCCCGTATTCCTTCTTGATCGCGCCGTGTGGGTGGCGAAGGAGCGAGGCGAGGGTGTTGCGGGCACGGCTCGGGTCGCACGCGTCCAGGGATGTGTGGTCGGAGGAGGACGATCTGGCGCTGGCGGTCGCGGCGAAGACCGATCGCGCGGCGTTCGGCGTCCTCTACGACCGGTACGTGCATCGCGTCTATGGGTACTGCTACCGGCTGCTGCAGACGCCGGAGGCGGCCGAGGACGCGACGAGCCAGGTCTTCACCAAGGCGCTCGCCGCCCTGCCCCGGTTCCGTGACGACGGTCCGTCGTTCGGCGCCTGGCTCTTCGCCATCGCCCACAACGTGGTCATCGACGAATTCCGCGCCGCTCGCCGCGCCCTGTGGCCCGCTGCCACGGCGGTCACGGCTGACGACGCACCCGGTCCGGAAGAAACCGCTGTGGTCGCTGAAGCCGTGCGGGAGTTGCGGGCGGTGTTGTCCCAACTATCGGCGGACCAGGCCAATGTGATCGAGCTGCGCCTGACCGGACTCACCGACAAAGAGATCGCCTTCGTCCTCGGCCGCGCTCGTGGCGCCGTCCGGGTGGCCCAACACCGGGCGGTGCGACGGTTGCGGGCGCTGCTCGGAGTTGAGCCGCGGTCAAAGGTGTCTCGCGATGCCTGACTTGCATCTCTTTGTCTCTGATCCGGAATGGCGTGACGCGGAACGGCTGAGTCCGTCCTGGAACGCGCTTGTCCGCGGCGACGCCGGAGCCGCCTCGGCACTCGATCCGGACGACGCCGCGGTCATCGAACGTCTTCGTGCCCTGGCGCGACCACCGCGCCCGCGGCCAGCTTTTATCGACCAC
>JBOGUE010000214.1:0-13097 GCA_050695955.1 Thermomicrobiales bacterium
TCGGACCAGGGCGAGTGACGCGGGATCGGCTCCATCCCATGTGCGGCACCTTGATCGGACCCGACAGGGAGCGCACACGGCCGGGCAGCAGTCCAAGCCCAGACGCCGAGCCTTCCTCCTGTTCCTCGAACAAGACTTGCATGCCGAGACAGATGCCCAGAAAAGGCTTACCGGCATCGACCGCTAAACGGATGGCCGGCGTCATGCCGAGCTCGTCGAGGCGACGCATGGCGTGCCCCGCCGCACCGACGCCCGGTAGAACCACCGCATCGGCGGACTCAACAACGGTTGGATCCGAGGTGATCGTGGTCTCCGCGCCGGCGGCCTCGATGGCGCGGCGGATGGACCGCAGATTGCCGGCGCCGTAGTCGATGATTGCGATCATGCCAGCATCCCTTTCGTCGATGGAATCGCCGTCGGGTCGCCCGTCAAGCGTGTGGCCGCGCGCAGCGCCAGCGCCCCAGCTTTGAAGATCGCCTCGGCCGCATGATGGGCGTTGCGGGCGCGGAGGAGGTCGATGTGGATCGTCAGCGCGGCGTTCATCGCCAGCGCCCGCCAGAACTCCTCGATGAGACTCGTGGCAAAGTCGGCGCCAATGACCGGCTCGGGCATATCGGCCTCGAAATGGAGATACGGCCGGCCGGAACAATCGACGACGACGCGGGCGAGGGCTTCGTCTAACGGCGCATAGGCATGGCCGTAACGAGCAATGCCGCCTCGATCTCCTAACGCCTGGCGGACTGCCTGGCCAAGCACGATGCCGACATCTTCCACCGTGTGGTGGGGATCCATCGCCGCATCACCCCGGCAGGCGACCGCAAGATCGAGGCGCCCGTGCCGGCCGAAGGCGTGCAGCATATGGTCGAGGAAGGGAACGCCAGTCTCGGCCGTGATTTTGCTGGCTCCGTCCAAGTCGAGCGAGAGCTTGATATCGGTTTCTCCCGTCGCGCGTTCGAGCGATGCGCGACGGAAGCGGGCGACCAAATCATTCATGCCGCCTCACCATCCTTGCGCAACGCGTCGGCGAGCGCATGCAAAAAGAGTTCGTTCTCCGCGGTCGTGCCGATTGAGACGCGAAGGCAGTCTCGGATGCCGAGTTCGGGGCGACCGAAGTGCCTTACCATAATGCCACGCTTTGCCAAGGTGGCGACGACTGACCCCGCGTCCCTCAATGGCAAACGCACCAGGAGAAAGTTTGTCTTGGATGGAATCGCCTCGACCCCCGGAATCTCTTCGAGATGTGCAGCGAGCGCATCGCGATCGGCAACGATGCGATTGACGATGCCGTTGACGTACTCGATGTCGTCCAGGGATGCCACGGCGGCCACTGTTGAAGCCAGGGTGACATTGTGAAAAGGCGGCGTGACCCGGTGGAGGTGAGGCATCAATGCGGCAGGAAAAACGCCGTATCCAACCCGCATCCCGGCTAAGCCGGCGAATTTGCTCATCGTGCGTAAGATCGCCACGTTCGGATAGCGGTCCATCAAGGGGCGATACGACGTACCGGCGAATTCGGCGTATGCCTCATCGATGGCGACCAAGCACGGCGCCTCGGCCACAATGCGTTCGATGGCCGTGGGGTCGAGCGAGTTGCCGGTCGGGTTGTTGGGCGTGCAGAGGATGATGAGCTTTGTGCGGCCACTGATTGCGCTGCGCACGCGATCGACATCGAGCTGAAAATCGCGGTCAAGCGGTACATCGACGGTAATGCCGGCGTAGTGAGCAACGAGGCCGCGGTAAACACCAAACGTCGGCTCGTGGATGATCACTTCGTCGCCGGGATCGAGAATGGTCAACGCGAGGGTGTTTATAACGTCGTCGAGACCCGCGCCGCAAACGATCTGGTCGACCGGCGCGCCGACGTAGCGGCTCAGCGCTTCGCGCAGCTCGGTGGCCTCGAAATCGGGATAACGATGGGTGTCGCAAAATGCAGCCAACGCCGCTCGCGCCTTCGGCGACGGGCCATAAGGGGATTCGTTCATGTCTAGTTTGACGACTCGGGTTGGGACTTCACCGGTCAGACGCGAGGGGATATAGCCGGGAATCGCGCGCACCGCCGGCCGAATCAACGCATCGAGATCGAATGCTTCTGCCCGCCGCGCGATCTCCGCCCGTGCCATCCCGTATTCCTCCCGCGTTCGCAACGAGGTCCTTACAGTAACAGCTTCTCCAGCGATGACACGAGAATCTCGGACGCGCCTGCCTGGCGCAACCGCTCGATGATCTCCCAGAACTGTTCCTCTTCGATCGCTGTATGGATCGCGACCCAGCCGGGTTCGGCAAGTGGGACGACGGTGGGCGCCTTGAGGCCGGGAATGACTTTGCGAATCTCGGACAGCCTGTCTTCGGGTGCGTTCATCATGACGTACTTGTATCGTCGCGCCGCCTGCACCGCCTTAATCCGCATCAGCAAGCGGTCGATATTGGCGCGCATCTCAGGATCGGCCATGGCCGATGTGTTGGCGACGAGGACCGCTTCCGATTCGAGGATGGTGTGGACTGGACGCAAGTCGTTGAGAAGCAAAGTAGATCCCGTTGCGGTTAGTTCGACAATGGCATCGGCCAACCCAAGGCTGGGAGCGACCTCCACCGAGCCGCTCAGCGTTATGATCTCGGGCTCGTTGCCATACTCGGCGAAGAATCGCCGGGCCGATTTGGGATAGGATGTCGCGATCTTGACGCCTTTGACGTCCTCGACCGATTGATATGGGGAGTCGCGGAGCACCGCGAGAACGAGGGAGCAATAGCCAAATCCGAGCGAAACCAGTTCCTCGACTTCGACATCTTCTTCGAAAATCAAATTGCGGCCGACGATGCCGAGATCAACCGTGCCGAGGCTGACGTATTCGGGGATATCGTCGTCGCGCCCGTAGAGGATCGAAAGAGGAAAGTTGCGGCAGCGGGAGAATAGACGCTGGCCATAGCTTTCGAACTCCAACCCGATCGAGTGGAGCAGCGTCAGCGTGTCGTCGGTCAGACGACCTGATCGCTGAATTGCAAGCTTCAACCGGCCTTCGCCGTTGATAATGGACTTTGACATGGCGTGATCGCGCCCGACGGATTGGCCGCGCGTCGCGGAGCCGGCTGCCGATGACCCGGCGCGACGTCGGTGGCGGCCGTTTCGCGATCAATTGTCCACGATTGTGATTCCTCGCACAAGCACTATGGGCGTCGTGACCAATGTCGGTCGCTCGCCGGCACGAGTGGTTGACTCTGCACATGAAAGGGCCGGCAATGACAAGACAGCGGTCTCATCCCATTTCGTCACCTGGAACAACGAGGAGTCGTGTGGTGACGATAGAACGGATCGTGCCAGGTGGAATGGGACTGGCCCACGACGGTGGCAAGGTTGTCCTGACACCGCTCACCGCGCCGGGTGATCGCGTGCGGATCCGAACGGTTCACGACCGGGATCGTGTGGCGTTCGGCGCGATCGAGGAGGTCATCGAGCCCGGACCGAGTCGCGTCTCCCCGCCGTGTCCGTATTACGAGCGGTGCGGTGGCTGTGATTTCCAGCATCTCGACTACGAGACGCAACTTCAAGCCAAGGTGGCAATCGTCCGCGACAGCTTCCATCGGATCGCGGGGGTCGAGTTGGGAGAGATTGCGATGACCCCGTCGCCGGATCAATGGAACTATCGAACGGTCGCCGAGTGGCGACACGATGTCGCGCGCGGTGCATTTGGATACTTCGCGGCGGGTACACACGACGTGGTCGACGTCGAGGAGTGCTTGGTCGCGTCCTTAACGCTGGGATCGGCATTGTCCGCATTGCGGTCGGCGATGTCGCAGAATCGGCTACCTGTTGCAACGGTGTCGTATGAGGTTTCCGAAGCGAATGACCGCGTCTCCCTCTTGCCGCCGGCGGCAGGCCATCGCACGCGCGAATTGGTGCGGAGTGTGGGTCAGTTCCAGTACCGGTACGATGCGGCGTGCTTCTTTCAAGCAAATGCCGGTATCGTGCCTGCTCTCGTCGATGAGGCGATGCGATTCGCCCAGCCGCGACCTCAGCCAGACCAGATTCCTGTCGGACAGGCGCCGCACCGGTCTGTTGCGATCGATCTGTACTGCGGGGTCGGGCTCTTCACGCTGCCGCTCGCGACCCGATTCGATCGCGTCTTTGGCGTCGAGGTTCATGCCCATCCGGCCGGCTTCGCTCGGCAAAACGCGAAAGCGTCGAAATTGGACAACGTCCGCATCGGAGCAATGCCGGTTGATCGATGGCTGGCGACACGCGGCCAGTCGCATCGGGAGGCTGATCTGGTGGTCCTCGACCCGCCGCGCAGCGGTGTCGATTCAGTGTCGCTGGCCGCTCTGATCCAGCTGCGTCCGTGGCGGATCGCGTACGTCTCCTGCGACCCGGCGACGTTAGCGCGGGACGTGAAGCGCTTGCTCGGCTCGGGCTACGAGCTGGTCCACGTCGCCGCCCTCGACCTCTTTCCCCAGACCCACCACGTCGAGGTCGTCGCTCACCTCGTGCTGCCCGGCTAATTCTGGTGGTAGAGTCACCACAGACAACAAATCGGATCATGGGGAAGGGGCGATCGTGCTCGCGAAAGTCTTCAGTTGTGCTGTGGTCGGGCTGGATGGTGTCCTCGTCGAGGTCGAGGTTGATGTCGGCCAGGGCCAACCCGGCATGGTCGTCGTCGGCTTGCCGGACGCGGCCGTGCAGGAGAGCAAGGAACGCGTGCGGGCTGCCATCCGCAATAGCGGCGGTCGTGTACCCCACGGCAAGATCACCGTCAATCTAGCGCCGGCGGACCTAAAAAAAGCCGGCCCTACCTACGACTTGCCGATTGCCCTCGGCATCCTGATCGCGTCGCGGCAAGTGCCGCCCGGATTGGAAGACGCGCTGATCGTGGGCGAGTTGTCGCTCGATGGCGTCTTGCGGCACACGCCGGGCATCCTCTCGATGATCTCCCTCGCCGCGACAAAGGGCATGCGCCGCGCGTTTGTCCCGCACGAAGACGTGCGGGAGGCGGCGCTCTTGGATGGCGTGGAGATCTATCCGGCGCGGACCTTGGCCGACGTCGTGAATCACCTCACCGGCGACGTGCTGATCGCTCCCTTTGCGGGTAGTGTCGAGGCGCCGGAAATGGACGGTCGCTTTGGCGCCGATTTCTCGGAGATCCGGGGCCAGGAGCACGTCAAACGTGGACTCGAGGTTGCCGCGGCGGGCGCGCACAATCTGCTCATGTCGGGACCACCTGGTTCCGGCAAGACACTCCTCGCCCGCGCGCTGCCGTCGATTCTGCCTTCGATGACGATTGACGAGGCGCTCGACGTCACCAAAGTCTACAGCGTTCGCGGTCTATTGCCGCCCGAAACTCCGTTGCTCAGAGAGCGCCCGTTCCGCTCACCGCACCACGGCACGAGCAGCGCGGGACTGATCGGAGGAGGATCGTGGCCGCGTCCCGGAGAGGTCAGCCTCGCCCACCGGGGGGTGCTCTTCCTCGACGAGCTGCCGGAATTCAACGGCAGTTCGCTCGAAATGCTGCGGCAGCCGCTCGAAGACCGGCGAGTAACACTCGGGCGGGCATCCGGCACGGTCACCTTCCCTGCCAACTTCACGCTTGTCGCGGCGATGAACCCATGCCCCTGCGGCTACTACGGTGACCCGATCAAGGAGTGTCGCTGTGCCGCGTCCGCCATCTCACGCTACCAGAAGCGGATCAGTGGCCCGCTGCTGGACCGGATCGACATCCACCTCGAAGTGCCTCGGATCGAATACGAGAAGCTGGCCGACCGGCGCGCGGGAGAACCCTCGGCCGACATCCGTGCCCGCGTGGAGTCCGCTCGCCGCGTGCAGGCGGCGCGATTCAGCGAAAGCGGCATCCTGACGAACGCCGACATGGGGCCGCGCGAATTGCAAGAACACGTCGTCCTGGACGATGCGGGCGAGGCGATGATGAAAGCCGCCATGCGGCAGCTCCACCTCTCCGCCCGCGGGTACCACCGCGTGCTCAAGCTCGCCCGCACGATTGCCGATTTGGCCGCCGAGGAGCGCGTGTTGCCACAGCACGTGGCCGAGGCGTTGCAGTATCGACCACGGCAGCTTCAGATTTAGGGTGATCCCGCGGCAACAGACAGTCGACGTGGTGAACGGCGCGATGATTCTAATACCCGAGGATATCAGCGCCGGAGTGGCTCGTCTCGCGAAAGGAGGCCCGATGATGCGACGTCTGCACAGGCTAGGAGCCGCGTTGCTCGCGCTCGTGCTGATTGCCCCGTCCGGCGACGCCCAAGAGGCTACAACGGCGGTGGGTGCCGGCGCACAGGAGGAGCCTGTTCTTCTCGCGTCTGCCCTCCTGCCGGAGGAAACGACCACCCCGGCCCTCCTGGTGCTGACGCGTTACTCCTTCGCTCCGGGGGCGGCGGAACTGGCGCCGTCTGGCGTGCCTGCCAGTGCCCTGGTCTATGTAGAGGCGGGGACCGTGACAGTCCGCGTCGAGGACATGGTCATCCGTACCCGCACCGCCGAGACCGGGATCTTCGGTCCGGGCGAGACCGTGGCGGCTGGATCCGAGATCGCCCTCGGGCCAGGAGACGGGGTGTTTATCCCGGCCGGGACGCTCACCCAGGCGCGCAACGACGGCCCGGAGCCAGCGGTGGCGGTGGTGGCATTCCTCGAGTCGGGCGACGCCGACGTGGCCGATGCGGGGGGATTCACCAGGGGTGACGATCACCTTTCTGGGCTTGGGCAACGCGCCGGCACTTCCAACGGGACCTTCGGCGCTGACCCTAGTCCGGCTCACGTCGCCGGCCGGAAGCGCCGGCGACCGTTGGCTCGTTGGTGGCCCTCTGGTCGCCCACGTCGAGGTGGGCAGTTACGCCTACAAAGTGGTCAGCGGAGTACACAAAAGCCTCGTGATCCGAGGAGTGGACACCTGGACGCCAGAAGACGAGTTGGTCGTCGAGCAGGTTGCCCTCGGCGTAGAAGTGACCTTGAACGCCGGGGACGCCGTCTTCGAGCCGGATGGGACCGTGAGTCAGGCACGCCGCTCGGGAACGGAACCGGCGGTGGCGCTCTTCGTGGCGGTGATTTCGGTGGATGAAGGGAGTCCGGTGGAATCGCCGGCCACGACGCCTGCGACCTAACTCGCACAGCCACACTCCCACGGAACAGTGTCCCGTCGTCGGCGAGGATGGTGAGCGTATTCATGTTCGCCCGAGGAATGCGACAAGATCGCGGTAGCCGCCAAGCGCGCGGTCAATGAAGACGTCCGCGCTGCCCAGGTACCGCATCGGGTCGAATGCCTGCTCGATCGCATCGGGTGATAGAGCGGCCCGTACATCATCATGGGCGAGTGCGGCCTCCCGCAGACCGACTCCCGAGTCTACGGCCCGGTCGACGGCTTCTCGCACCACGCGAAACGCCTCCGGTCGGCCAAGTCTACGTGCCAACGCCATGGTGAGAGACTCGGCCATGATCAAGCCGCCGGACGCATCGAGGTTAGCGCGCATCCGCTTCGAATCGGCCTCTAACTCTTCCAGGGCGATCCTGATCTTGTCGACCGCGCCGGCCACATAGCCGAAGAGATGAGGCACGGCCTGCCACTCTGCCTGCCAAGCACCCGCCGCGCGCTCATACTCATGCGCCATGGCGTTGAGGATGACCGGGACGAGGCCGATCGCCAGGCGCGCCGAGGCCAGCGACATGGTCGAGTCGACCGGATTCCGCTTCTGCGGCATCGCCGACGATCCACCCTTGCCCGGCAGCGGCGCCTCGCGAACCTCGCTGACCTCGGTCTGTCCCAGCAGAACGAGATCGGTCGCGATCTTCGCCATTGTCCCCGCGACGATGCCCAGCGCCGTCGCAACCTCGGCGACGCGGTCGCGCTCGGCATGCCAGGGCAGCGCGGGTACGGGCAACCCCAGTTCCTCTCCGAGCATCTCCGCCACCTTCGGTCCCGCCGGTCCGAGCGCGGCGAGTGTGCCGGCTGCCCCGCCGAACTGCACCGCAAGCACCTGATCTCGCGCGTGCCGTAGCCGCAGACTCTGTCGCGTTACGGTATCGAGCCAGCGTGCTGCCTTGAGCCCGAAAGTGATCGGCAGCGCCTGTTGCAGCAACGTGCGGCCGGGCATTGGAGTCTGGCGATGGCGTTCGGCGAGCTGGGCGCTGGCTGTGCCGACGGCAAGCAGCCCGTCGATCAACAGGTCGAGCCCTTGCCGCATCTGCAGGACAAGCGCGGTGTCGAGTGCGTCCTGGCTGGTCGCGCCCAAGTGGACGAACGCGCCGGCCTCGGCGCCGACTTGGTCGGTCAACATCCGGACCAGCGGAATGGCTGGCGTGCCGGCGAGGGCTGCTTCCCGGTAGAGCGCCGCAACGTCGTACAGATCCACACGGCACGCCATTGCGATCTTCTCCGCCGCCGCGGCGGGCACGACGCCAGCTCGGGCCTCGGCCCTTGTGAGCGCCGACTCGAATGCGAGTAGTTGCCGCACGTGGGCCTTGGCGGAGAAGACATCCGACATCGCGGGCGTGCAGAAAAGCGCATCAGCCGGCTCCATGCCTGCTCCTAATATCGGAAGAACGCGGTCTCGCCCGCGCCCTGCAGCACGATGTCCATCCGGTAGACGACGCCGTCTGTGCTTGCCTCACGCCTCCCAATCAGCGTCGCCCGCCGCTCAGCGGGCACAAGCCTGAGTACCGGATCCTCGGTGTTCGCTGGTTCATCCTCGAAGTAGAGCCGGGTGGTGAGGTGATCGAGCAAACCGCGAGCGAATACGGTCAGGCTAACGTGCGGCGCCTGCAACCCACCTCCAGGCGCGGGCACGGGGCCGGGCTTGATCGTCTCGAACCAGAAGCGATCCTCTTTATCTGTGCCAGAGCGCCCGAAGCCGGTACACGCCGGGTCAAGCGGCAGATCCCGCCCGTCCGCCGGGTGGTTGTAGCGCCCATGACTGTTGGCCTGCCAGATCTCTACTAACGCGTCGGGGACCGGCACTCCCTCACCGTCGAGCACGCGGCCCTCGATGCGGATGCGCTGGCCGTCGGTTGCCGGCCCAACGAGTACGTTGCGGCGTGAGTCCTCGCGCAACAAGGCAGGGGCGAAGAACGGGCCGACGGTCTGGGGAGGGGTGAGGCCATGCGCGGTCATTGCGCCACCGCCGCCGGTTCGCGGACCGGCTCGAACGGGGTCGCCCGGGGGCCGCGAAGGATGATGTCGAAGCGGTAGGCAAGCGCCCACTCCGGTTCGGTTAGGGCGTGTGTGTAGACGGCGATCAGCCGCGTGCGGGCCGCCGCGGGGACCGCGCCGAAGATCGGATCGAGGGCGTGCAGCGCATCGTCCGGGAAGTACATTTGCGTCACCAGGCGGGAGGCGAGCGACCCACCGAAAAGCGAGAAGTGGATATGGGCCGGTCGCCAGGCGTTGGGGTGGTTGCGCCAGGGGTATGCGCCGGGCCGGATGGTCAGGAATCGATAGGTGCCGTCGGCGTCGGTCAGGCAGCGACCGATTCCCAGGAAGTTGGGGTCGAGCGGAGCGGGCCAGCTATCTCGCCGGTGGATGTAGCGCCCGGCGGCGTTCGCTTGCCAGATTTCGACGAGAGTGTTCGGCATTGACTCGCCGCGCTCGTCGAGCACGTTGCCCGTGACGATGATTCGCTGGCCGATTGCCTCTTCACCCGTGCCCGCATTGCGGGTGAGGTCCGAATCCGCCGCTGTTACCGCGCTGATCGCCGGCCCCGGTCCCGTCAGCTCCGATAGGGTGAGCGGCACGTCGATCAGCGGCAGGTTTGGCGAGCGCAGGATGGTGGCACGGTAGGCCGCATACAGATACGGCGGAAAAACCTCGGCGTCACCGCGGACGATGGAACCGATCGTCGTGGTCACCCATGCTCCCTTCTCGCTCGCCGCGAGCTTCTCCGACGTGCCAGTCAGCCGGGCCGCCCAGGCGAGTCGTCGATCGGCCCATCGAGCACGTCCTTGGCGACCGCGACGGCCGCATTGGCGGCTGGGATGCCGGCATAGACGGCAACATGGAGCAGTACCTCGGCGATCTCGCGCGAATCGACGCCGGTGTTCCGGCTGGCACGCACGTGCAGCGCCAGCTCCTCCGTCCGCCCCAACCCGGCTAGGAGCGCGATCGTGACGAGGCTGCGCGTGCGGCGGTCGAGATCGGGCCGCGCCCAGACCGCGCCCCAGGCAGATTCGGTCATGTAGCGCTGAAAGTCCGCATCGAAGGCCGTCAGCCGCGCCTGCGCCCGCTCGACGTGCTCGTCTCCCAGCACCTCCCGGCGAACCCGCATCCCAGCCTCGTAGCGCGCTTCGTCCACAAGAGCCACTCCTTGCGCCTCATCCGACATAGTTTTCTGCCAGCATCGTCGCCGCGGCGGTCGAAGTACAGACGTTGTGCAATTGCGCCAGTTGCAGCCGATGTTGAAACTCGTCGGCATTGTCGTCGCGGTGGAGCATCGACGTCATCCACCAGGAGAATTGCTCGGCTCGCCAGACGCGGCGGAGGCAGGTGGTCGAGTACTGCTCCAGTGCTTCGGTCTGTCCCGTTTCATACCAGACGATCAACGCCTCCGCGAGGACGCGCACGTCATTCACCGCCAGGTTGAGTCCCTTCGCTCCCGTCGGTGGGACGATGTGGGCGGCGTCCCCGGCGAGAAAGAGCCGGCCGTACTGCATCGGCTCGCCGACGACGGAGCGCATCACCGAGATTCCCTTTTCGGTGACCGCCCCTTCCGTCAGGGTCCAGCCGTCGTCGCGCGCCAGCCGACGGTGCAGCTCGTCCCAAATGAGATCGTCGGGCCATTCCTCGATCCGTTCGTCGGGCCGGACCTGGATGTAAAGGCGGCTCACCTCGGGAGAGCGCAGGCTGTGCAGTGCGAATCCCCGCTCGTGGTAGGCGTAAATCAACTCGTCGGTCGACGGCGCCACCGCTGCCAGAATGCCGAGCCAGGCGTACGGGTACTCCTTCTGGTACGTCTTGAGCACGCTCGCCGGGATGCTCTCACGGCTGACGCCGTGGGATCCGTCGCAGCCGGCCACCACGTCGCAGGTCAGATCGTGGAGGTGTCCGTCGTGCCGAAACCGGACGACGGGGGACGAGGTTAGGTCATGGAGGCCGACGTCGGCGACCTCAAAGAGGATCTGTCCCCCCCGCTCCAGGCGAGCCCGGATCAAGTCCTTCACCACCTCCTGTTGGCCGTAGATCGTTATGGCGCGTCCGCGGGTGAGGTCACTGAGGGGGATGCGGTGTGCTTGGCCCTCGAATCGGAGCTCGATGCCGCGGTGGACCAAACCCTCGCGGTGCAGCCGGCCGCTCACTCCGAGCTGATCGAGCAGATCGACTGTCCCCTGCTCCAGCACGCCAGCGCGCACCCGGTGCTCGACGTAGGCGCGGTCGCGATCCTCGAGCACGACCGTGTCGATGCCTGCTCGGTCCAGTAGGTGCGAGAGCACCAGTCCGGCCGGTCCGGCGCCGACGATCGCGACTTGGGTTTGCATGCGGTGGCCCATCGCACATTCATCCTCCCGCGTCGTAACCCGACCGCTCAGGTTTGGTTCCCTGTTCGGCCGCGACGCGGCGTGCCGCTGGCGCTCGTGACGTTACACCCGTTGTCCGCGGACAGCAAGGTCGTAGACAAGGCCCGAATGTACATCGCACAGGCGAGGTGGAGCGGAGGCGTCACAAAATAGACCCGGTCAACGGCGACACATGGAACTTTCTAAGTGCTTAGCGGGTGTATACTCAATTGCTAAGCGAGTGGCGTGCGAAGGGAGCGACAATCATGTCAACTACGGTCAAGGTTAGCAGCAAGTACCAGATCGCGGTGCCGTCTGCCGTGCGAAAGAAATTGGGCATCGAGCGCGGAGATCGCCTGATCATTGAAGTGCGCGAAGGATATGCCGTCCTCAAGCCGGAGTCGCTTGATGCCGTCGCCCGGTTGAAGGGTCTTCATAGTGAGATATGGGATGGTATCGACGCGCAGGAATACGTAAATCAAGAGCGCAATGCGTGGGAGGATTGATCTCGGTTTTACGGGGCCATCGTCTCGTTGGGATCGACACGTCGGTCTTCATTTACCATATCGAAGGCGGCACTCCGTTTACACCGCTTGCTACAGATTCCTTGGAGCATCTTGCCCGCGGTGCATACCGCGGGGTCACTTCGTCCCTCACAATCATGGAACTGACTGTTAAGCCGTATCGATTGGGGCAGTTGGACATCGCCGCCGAATACGAGGCTCTGCTGGAGGATATCAACAATCTCTCGATCGTTGATCTCGATCGACCGATTATTCGACACGCTGCCCAGTTGCGGGCGAGACACCATCTGAGGCCGGCAGACGCACTCCAGGTCGCGGCCTGTCTCCACGGTGGTGCGACGGCTTTCCTCACGAATGATCAAGGAATTCGCCGGATTGCGGAATGCGAGATTATGGTTCTTGGTAGTGGGTCAGTTTGAATCGAGCAATCCGACGATTTCCTCGATGGTCCAGACGTGATCCGCGATGCCAGCGGCGACGGCTGGCGTCGTTTTTAGGGTCTTGTGGACGCGGGCGAAGTTGTAGTACATGAAGTGCAGGGCGACCGCGTGCATCAGGTTCTCGACCTTCTTGGAGAACGCGTTGGTCAGGCGGGTAAAGCGCCGCATGCTCATCCGCATCGTGAGGTTCTGCCGCTCGACGTAGCTGGTCGAGATGTGCCAGGGGTCCGGGTCGCCCGAGACGACGGTGGTATCGGTCCCGATGCACGTCGGCGGGCTGTACCGCTTCTCGCCCTCCGGGTCGATGCCGTAAATCTTGACCAGTTGCGCGTAGTCGATGGCGTCACCGAACGCGTCCGCGATGGCGGTCAGGTACGCCTGGTGGCCGTCCGTGGTTAGTTGGACGCGGTTGGCCAGGCGGCTAGCCAAATCCGCGATGAACGCCGCCGCGTCGTCGGCGTTCCGCCTGCCGACGTACCA
The DNA here is from genome assembly GCA_050695955.1 of Thermomicrobiales bacterium. Classification (GTDB taxonomy): domain Bacteria; phylum Chloroflexota; class Chloroflexia; order Thermomicrobiales; family UBA6265; genus JBOGUF01. The sequence goes on from JBOGUE010000214.1 coordinate 12,921, forward strand.
CGTGGGAACGAGCTTGGTGTCGGCGTCGATGGCCGTCCACGTCCACACGTCGCCGTACCCGAACTCGCCCGCGTGCTCGGGCGAAACGTTCTTCTCTTTCGCGTAGCAGAATGACCAGATTTCGTCGCATTGGAGTCGCTGGCACGGCAGGTTCTGCATCGCGCGGTCCTGGTACGC
>JBOGUE010000215.1:0-4882 GCA_050695955.1 Thermomicrobiales bacterium
GAACGCAACTATCCTGGCCGGGATCAAGCCCGGCGTCAGCCAGGAAGAACTGATCGTCGCCTTTAGGGCCCAGGAATACGACCGCGTCATGCCGCGCCATCCGATCCAGGCCGGCGACACGGTCTACTTTGTGGTCGGCGGCGCCGGTCCGCACTTCGCGCTCGAACGCTGGACCATAACCGAACCCCACCACGAACCCGCCCACACCGGCCACTGCCTGACCATCTCCAACCTCGGCGAGGCGGTCCGCTTCGACTGCACGGCCGGGACGACGATACTCAACCGCGCCGAATCGTGCGTGATCCCGGCCGCCACCGGTCCCTTCACCATCACACCGCGCAACACGGGCGATCTCATCGTCTGCTATGTTCCCGCACCAGGACGCGGCGTGATCGCCCCGCTTCGCGCGGCCGGCCAGCCGGACGACGCCATCGCCGCGCTTGGCGAAACCGGTCTCCCACGGAGTTGATGAGGGTGCGCCTACTACTCCACGACACACTCGCCACCGCCCCGCTGACTTTCCCGCTCGTCGAGGGCTGGCTTGAGCCGGCGTTTTCCGTCGAGTCACGCCTTTCTCTCCGGGCCACGAGCGTAGGTTCGACCGACGTCGCTCTTGTGCCGTCCGCCGAAATCGCCATCCTCCATGAGACTCACGTTGTCCTATCCGAAATCGCCGTCATCGCCGACCAGATCGGTGTCGTCGCAATGCGGACGCCCCTCCGGCCGGACGACGTTGGTCTGACTCCCGTCCGAATCTGGGGCGCAAGCGGCAGCACGGAAATTCTTGCCCGCGCCACCATCCAGCCGTTCTACGGCATCGTCCCGACTGAATGGACATCGGCCGACAGCGCCCCAGCCAAAGTCGTCGTGGTCGAGGGAGCACCGGCCATCCAGCCGCCCGAAGCAGGGTTCGCCGAGGATCTGATTCGCGCCTGGTTCATTCTCTCTGGGCAACCGTTCGTCAGTCACCTCTTGGTCGCGCCAAAAGACCTCAGCCGCGACGACGTCGAGCCCGTGCTGACAGCCCTTGCGAGCGCGCGGACCCTGGCCCACGAACGCCGCCGCGACCTCCGCCGCGCCCTGGCCGAACGGCACGACCTCGACCGCGACCGTCTGGCCGCCGTCCACAATGCGCAACGCTACCGGATCGAGGACGACGACCGGCGCGCGCTGATCATGTTGCTGCAAAAGGGAAACAAGGGATCGGCGTACCCGTACCCGTGGGACGTGCCGTTTCTCGATTGAGGTCGAACGTTATGGCTTGACCGTCATCCCGGCCGCGGCCTCACGTAAATCGGTGAAGAGTGGCGTGCTCATATAGCGCTCGCCGGTATCGGGGAAAATAACGACGATCAGCTTGCCGCGACTCTCCTCGCGCGCTGCAACTTGCCGAGCGGCCGCCGCCGCCGCACCGCAAGAGACACCGCAGAGCAGTCCCTCCGTCACCATCAATTCGCGCGCGACGTCGAACGCAACCGCGTCGTCGACGGTGATGATCTCGTCGAGGTTCCCCGGGTCGAGCACGTCCGGCACGAAGTTGGCCCCGATCCCCTGAATCTTGTGCGGCCCGGCTTGGCCGCCGGATAGAATCGGCGAGTCGGTCGGCTCCACCGCTATCACTTTCAAGGTCGGCTTCAACTCTTTGAGCACGTGCCCCGTGCCGGTGATCGTACCGCCGGTGCCGACGCCGGCCACCAGGACGTCTACCATCCCCTCGGTATCCTCCCAGATCTCGATCGCCGTCGTCTGCCGGTGGATCTCGGGGTTCGCCGGATTCTGAAATTGCTGCGGCATCCAACTGTTCGGAATCGTGCGCAGCAGTTCCTCAGCCTTGTCGATGGCGCCGATCATCCCCTCGTCGGAGGGAGTCAGCAGGACGTCGGCGCCATATGCGCGTAGCAACACCCGCCGTTCAAGGCTCATGCTCTCTGGCATCGTCAGGATCAACCGGTAGCCGCGCGCCGCCGCGACCCAGGCCAACGCGATTCCGGTGTTACCGCTCGTCGGCTCGACGATCGTCGTCTCGCCCGGCGAGATGATCCCGCGCCGCTCGGCGGCGTCGACCATCGCCACGCCGATCCGGTCCTTCACCGAGAATCCAGGCGTAAACGCTTCCAGCTTCGCCACCACCTCGCCTGGCAGGTCCTTCGCAAAACGCGACAGGCGCACCAGCGGCGTGTTTCCGATCAACTCTGTTGCGTCGTCGGCGATCTTTGGCCGCAGCCGCCGCACCAACCCGTCAGGCGAGATAGCGTCGAGTCGATTAGAGGTAGCAATCGTATCGGCCATGGTGAAGCGTCCTCTGGCGGGGTCAAGTGCGTTATCCAATGGAGGTAGTATAGGGATTCTTTAGTTTTTCATCAAGAATCCGAGGCAGCAGGCAAACGCCCCGTCTCCCGCTGGTAGTCGGCCTCGCTCCCGACCCAGATCGCTCCGTCCGCGTAGTGCTCCTTTTTCCAGATCGGCACGATCTCCTTCAAGCGTTCGATGGCATATTGACACGCCGCAAACGCCTCGCCGCGGTGCGCCGACGAAACGGCGATCACGACGCTCGCTTCGCCTGCGTTCAGCAACCCGACCCGATGGATAATCGCCACCCGCTCGATCCCCCAACGATCGCGAATCTCGTCGCCGATCTGTGCCAGCATCTTCTCCGCCGCCGGCGCAAATGCTTCATAGTCAAGCGCTATCACCGCCTTGCCGCGCGCATGGTCCCGCACCGTGCCGGTGAACGTCACCGTCGCCCCGGTCGCCGGATCGGCCACCGTGGCCTCCGCCTCTCGCGGTGCAAGCGGCTCGGTCTGAACCCGAAAGAGCCTGCCATCCCCCGCGCCGCCGCTGACCGGCGGGATCAACGCCAGCTCATCGCCGTCCGCGAGCGGGTGATCCGCGTTCACGTATTCCTGGTTGACCATCAGCATCGTCGCCCGTTTCATCGGGGCGAGGCGCGAGTGTTCCGCGGCCAGCACGTCGAACAATCCGCCTGCCGTCGTCCCCGCCTCGATGTCACGTTCCTCGTCGGTTCGTCCCACCGTCTCTCGGATGATCGCAAAGTACCGCAACCGCACCCGCATCGCTTTGTCGTCCTTATCGCGCATTCGACCGGTTCACCATTCGACTCTACCACCTCGCTACTTCCGTCGGTTAGACAAGTAGCCTCGGCAAAACTGCCGATGACCAACCGTCGGCCAGGCGCACATCCGAATCGGCAATCCTCCCGATGCGTCGCCCTCCGCCGTTCGTCAAGATGCGCGTACGAGAGGCCGGCAGCTTCGCCGCGCCGGCCGCCTCTCGGCAATCGAAGGTGCTTGACCGTTGAGAGGAGTAGAGCTATGGACCGAAACACCTCGCGCCGTATCGTTGCAAAGCCGCGCCGATTCACCTTCCCCGACGACCGGGAGCCGGACCTTCCCGGCGGCGAGCCGGGCGATGACCCCGCGCCGCCATCCGCGCCGACCATCTCCCGACCTGATCTGGCGGCTCAGCTCGTGCCGTGCCTCGAATCGATACCGGTCGATCGAGACGGCGATGGCGTCGTCGATCCAATCACCCCCCAGGAAATCGAGCTGTTGAAGGCCGCAATCCGATCCGCGATGAGCGACGGCGACGCCGACGTGCGCCTCGCTTGTCTCGAAGGCGCGACCCGCATCGGCGTCTGGCAAACACCGGTATCCGGAGCCGGCGATGCCGCCGCCCGCGACCGCGGACTGGCCGAGCAAAACCTCCTACCAGGCGTGGTTTCGCCGCTAAACTTCGGCGCGTTCATCAGCACCGGTCTCATCAACCGGTTCGCCGCGCGGGCATTTCAGGACGCCCCGAAGCGCTTCAACGTCAAAGGGAAGCCCGACGAGAACGGGCGCATCCACCTCACAGGTCTGAACCTCCGCTTCCAGGCCGCGCCTGCCGGCATCATTACCACCCTCGCCGGATTCCACGACGGCGGGCTATTGGGCCGAACGAATTTCTTGGTCGAAATCACCGATCGTCTGTCAATGGACGGCCAAGAGATCGAGGTGGAAACGACGACGAACATCGAGATCGGCGACGACGGGCTGCGCCGTCTCTTCACCGCCTCCTTGATCTTCACTATCGCGTCACCGATCTTTTTCGGCTTGGCCTTCCTCTCGCTCGCTGGGCTTTTCGGCCTGGCCATTGCCGAAAGCGCCATCGAGGAACGACAAACCCTTGCCGGCGCGGGCGGGACGATCGCCGCACTCATCCCGCCGAAGATCCTGCTTCCCGGCACGTCCAAGCTCAAACTCTTCTATCAGGACGTCGGCAACCTCGACGGGCTCAGCATCACCGGCAGCGGCATCACCGTCCGCGGGATCACTTTCCCGTTTCCACGCGAACCCTCGCTCGCTATCGCCGGACCATCCACTGCCCAACCCTCCTCTACGGTCGTCACTCTCAACTACACGATTCAGCCGGACGACCTGCGGTCTCCGCTCGGCATCGACTGGACGGCCATCGAGGGCACGGTGCTCAACCCGAACGGCCGCGCGACCACCCTGCGCTTCGACATTGCCAACCGGGGCCCCGGCGACATCGTCACGTCGCGCCTCGACGTCTCCGTCACCGACGCCGACAACTTCACGGAGACCGCAACCAAGGAAATCTCGTTCCGCGTCCCGACATTCGAGGCGCCGCCCGGGCCGCCGCCCGACATCGACGAAGATTTGGGCAATCCGCTCATCCCCTTCGACCCGGACATCTCACTAGGTCCGATCATCGTCGACGGCCCTATTCTGGTCGACGACGACATCCTCATTGACCAGGACATCCTGACTGGCGGCGCCGCGATCCAGGACTCGCCCATTCGTCCGTTGCGATCGCCCCGAACCTCCACACGGAGTCGAGCCAAATAGGTTCCCGGCCTTCC
>JBOGUE010000216.1:0-8977 GCA_050695955.1 Thermomicrobiales bacterium
ATTGTGATCGGCGCGGTACCCGATCAACCAAGCGTCTACGACGTCTTTAGCGCCCGCCCTGCCAGTCCAGTCGCAAGGAGCGCGGCGCCTATGACCAACAGATAGGAGGTTTGCTCCCATGAGCCAACCCAAACCTACCGTCGATCTGGGCTACCCGACCGCTGCCCATGGCCGCATACCGGCCTTCAACAACATCGAAGAAGAGGCGGCCTTCTGGGACAGCCACGACTTCACCGACTTCGCGGACGAGTCAACACCAGTGCAGGTGACCGTTGGCAACGATTTGGCCGAGCGGCTGACTCTCCGGCTCGACCAGTTCGACCGCCAAGAATTGGCCAAGCGCGCTCGCGCCAAGGGAATAGGTCCCTCGACCCTGGCCCGCATCTGGTTGAAGGAGCGGCTACGAGAAGAGGCGGAGGCCGACGCAACGTCGCGCTAACCTCCTCACATCTGAACCTAACCTGCCCCGTGTCGCCTGGCTGCGACACGGACCTCCAGAGGATGACCGGTCGGCTCTTCGCCACCGACCCAGGACCCTTCACCTATAATTCGCGTCATGACGACGAAAACTCGCCCCAACTTTTCGACCCGGCTTAGCGCGCTGCCGACCCAGCCCGGCGTCTACCTGATGAAGGACGACCGGGACGAGGTGATCTACGTCGGCAAGGCGGCGGCGCTGCGCAACCGCGTGCGCTCCTATTTCCAGTCGACGCGAGGGATGGACCCGAAGACACGAGAGCTGGTGGGCCACATCGTCGACTTCGAGGTGATTCGCACCGACACGCCGACCGAGGCGCTGATCCTCGAAAACGAGCTCATCAAACGGTATCAGCCGAAGTACAACGTCATGCTGAAAGACAGCAAGACGTATCCGTACCTCAAGATCACCAACGAGGAGTGGCCGCGGGTCATCTCGACCCGGCGCATCGTCGAGGACGGCGGGCGCTACTTTGGCCCCTACACGTCGGCCGGCTCCGCCTACAAAACGCTCAACCTGCTCAACCGCCTCTTTCCGTACCGCAAGTGCGAGAAAAAGATCACCGGCCACGACGACGTTTGCCTCTACTACCACATCCACCAATGCACCGCGCCCTGCATCTCGGCGGTCGACCGCGGTACCTACATGCACGCCATCGAGGGGGCGGCTCTCTTCCTCAGCGGTCGCGGTGAGGAGGTGATCGATGCGCTGGACGAGGAGATGCACCAGGCGGCGGACGCCTGGAACTTCGAGCGCGCGGCCGAGCTGCGCGACCGCGTGCAGGCGGTGCGGCACGTCCTCGAACGGCAGAAGATCGTCAGTGCCAGCGGCACCAATGCGGACGTGGTCGCGGTCGCCCAGGGTGCGGGCGGTGATGCCGGAATCCAGGTCGGCTTCCTGCGCAACGGCAAGATCCTGGGATCCGAGTTCTTCCCGATGCGGGCAACGGTCGAAGACCAACCCGGCCAAGTCCTTGCCGGGTTTCTCGGTCAGTTCTACGCCGAGGCGGCGATGGTGCCGCCGTCCATTCTGCTTCAGCATGCCCTGCCGGGGGACGAAGCGGCAATGATCGCCGACTGGCTGCGCGAGCGACGGAATGGCAAGGTCGAGCTTTCGGTGCCGCGGCGCGGGCAAAAGCGCGGTCTCGTCGAGATGGTCGCCAAGAGCGCCGAGGACAACCTGGAGCAGAGTCGCCTCAAGTTCCTCTCCGACGAGCAGAAGACGACGGCGTCGATGACTGAACTGGCAGATGCCCTCGACTTGCCGCGCCTGCCGCGGCGGATTGAGTGCTTCGATGTCTCGAATATCCAAGGGACGAACCCGGTCGCCAGCATGGTCGTCTTCGAGGACGGCAAGCCGGCGAAGAAGGAGTACCGCCGCTTCACGATCAAGACGGTCGTCGGCGCGAACGACTTCGCGATGATGAACGAGGTGATCAAGCGCCGGTTCCGGCGAGCAGCCGCGGCGGACGAGGAGACGGATGGCAAGTGGACGACCTTGCCGGACCTGGTCATCGTCGACGGTGGCAAAGGGCAGCTCAATTCGGCGCTGGACGCCCTACAAGAAGTCGGGATGTCGCTGCCGATCGCCGGGCTCGCCAAGGAGAACGAAGAGCTTTTTCTTCCGGGTCAGGCGCTCTCGGTGATCCTGCCGCGCGACTCGCAGGCGCTCTTCCTCGTCCAACGAGTACGCGATGAGGCCCATCGTTTTGCCGTCACCTTCCACCGGCAGCGGCGGACCAAATCGGCGTTCCAATCAAGCCTCGACACCATTCCGGGTGTCGGACCGAAACGGCGCAGGGCGCTGATCCGGCACTTCGGCTCGTTACGGGCGGTGAAAGAAGCGACCGAATCCGAACTGACGCAGGTGGACGGCATCTCCGCGGCGTTGGCCGGGCAGATCAAGGCGAGTCTTTGAGGCGTTAGGCGTTAGGCATTAGGCGTTAGGCGTTAGGCGGCTGTGAAGGCCGCGGGCTCGCGACGGACGACATAGGAGTGGTATGGGCGGCGGTAATTCCGGGAGCGATCGCACGTGGGACGATGGGTCCGAGCACGTCTTGCCGCGAGATAGTGACGAACCGTTGGTGCTGCAGCGCGCCGCGCCGCGCGCGATCGAGTGGGCAGCCGAACGGTTGGCCAGTGGCGGGGTGATCGCACTGCCGACCGACACGGTGTACGGCATCGCTGCCTCGCTGGCCCACGCGGCCGCTATCCGGCGCATCTATGACGTAAAAAGGCGGCCCCACGACCGTCCGCTCCCCGTCCTCGTCTCCTCGACCGACGCGCTACTCCGCATCGCCAGCGTTGACGAGCACGTTGCCTACTTACTCGACCAGTTCTGGCCGGGTCCGCTCACCGTCGTCGTTGCCGCGCGCGCCGGCATGCCTGATGGCGTACTCGGTGCGGACGGCACCGTCGCCGTCCGCATGCCGAACCATCCGCTCGCCATCGAGGTGATCGAGAAGGCGGGCGGCGCGGTCGCTTGCACCAGCGCGAACTTCACCGGCGAACCACCGGCGACGACCACCGCGGAGGTGGTGGCATCGGTCGGCCCCGCGCTCGATTTGATCCTCGACGGCGGTCGCGCCCCCGGCGGCATCCCGTCGACCGTGATCGCGGTGACTGGGAGGGAGATCGTCGTCCTCCGCGACGGCGCCATCGCCGGCGTCGACGTTTGCCGCGCCTGGGAGACGATTTGTGCGGCGCACCCGGCGAAGTGAGTGCCCAGTGCCCAGTGCCCAGTGCCCAGTTAACTGATCGATAAGCCGTTACAAATCTCGGACCGAAAAGAGTCAAGGGCCTGATCGACCAACTGGGCACTCGGCACTCGGCACTCGGTACTGGGCACTTTCCCCGGTTTCCGGGTACGATGCGAGCGGAGAGGGGAACAGGGAGGGCTCGCCGGGGATGGAAACGGAGACAGGGACGCGCCCTGGGACTGATCCGGCCGGCACGGCCGAAGCAGCGGATCAGGCAGCGCAACCGGCGACGTCGGTCGCGGGGTCCGCCGCCCATTCTGGCAGCGTGCCCGGGTCGAGCATGCAGGAAATCCGCCAGCCGACGTTCGGTCAAGGGATCGTGGTCAGCGTCGGCGTCGCCCTCGCCTTGCTTGTTTTGGCCATCAGCGCCATCCGCGACGCCGAGAATACGGGTCTGCCGTTGACCGAGACGACGCGACCGCTCTATTGGGGTCTCGCCGTCCTCACCGTGTTGGCCGCGGGAATTGGCGCCCAGTTCGCGGAGCGCACGGCGGCGCGCGCGGCGGCCGCGGTCGGCCATCCGCGCGACACCGGCCGCGTCGAAACGGCCTGGGCGGTGCCGATCGTGGCGACGATCGCGGCCGTGATGATGGTCGCCACGTACCACAACACCACCATGCTCGTCGGCGGTCCCGCCATTGCCTTCTTTGGCATCGCCGGCGCGCTCCTCTCCCGCGATCTGCTCGACGATGCGACCGAATCGACCCAACGCACCGCGATGGCGATCCACACCTTTGTGATCGACGCCATCGCTTTCCTCGCGCTTAGCGCCGTCTATATCAACAAGATGTCGAGCTGGGTCTCGGCGCCGCTGGTCGGCATCCTGAGTGGCATTTTGATCCTGGAGACGCTCGAACGGGGAGCGATCGACAAGACGACGCGGGGCGTCTTCGCCATCGCCGGCGGCTTCATCATGGCGCAGTGCACGATCATTCTGAACTGGTGGCCCACCCACGGCTGGACCGGCGGCGCCGTCCTCTTAGTGTGCTTCTACGTGATCGCGGGCGCGTTGTTAGAGCGAACGCGACGGACGCATCTGCGATCGCGGGATCTGATCGAGTTTGGCGTTGTGAGTCTGACCGCTTTGATCGTGTTGGCGTTGACAGCCTGACTTGGCGCGACGCGCGGGTGACGATGGCGCGTTCGTTTACCGCGGTTGATCCCGACGAGCGGAGGTATCGTTCACGTGGTGACAGGCGCCTCTGGCGGCGATCAAATCGCAGACGACCTCTTCGCCCTCCTCGAAGAGCTTGACCGGCTGGAGGAGCTGATCGAGGACATGGACTCGCTCGGCGTGCATTCGCGTGAGGAGGCGGAGCGGCGGCTCGCCGAGGTGGATGCGCGGGTCGAGAAGATCGCGCCGGGTGAGCGGGATTCGTCATGACCATCGATCTCTTCGAGGCAAACCGTCGCGAGCAGCTTGCGTCCCGCGCCCCACTCGCCACCCGCATGCGCCCGCGGACCCTCGACGAGATCGTCGGCCAGCAACACCTCATCGGTCCCGGCACCCTGCTGCGCAAGGCGATCGCGGCAGACCGCCTCTCCTCGCTGATCCTTTGGGGGCCTCCCGGCACGGGCAAGACGACGATTGCCCGCGTCATCGCCAACACGACTCAAGCCCACTTCATCGCCCTGAGCGCGGTCACCTCCGGCGTCGCCGATCTCCGAGCGGCGATCAAGCAGGCGGCGGATCGTCTGGGCCAACACGGCCAGCGCACCGTGCTCTTCATCGACGAGATTCATCGCTTCAACAAGGCCCAGCAGGACGCTATCCTGCCGCACGTCGAGGACGGCGCCGTCGTCCTGATCGGCGCGACGACCGAGAATCCCTCCTTCGAGGTGAACTCGCCGCTCCTCTCCCGCTCGCGGGTCGTGGTTCTGCGGGCGTTGACCGACGACGACGTCAAGGCAATCGTCCTCCGCGCCCTCGGCGAAGACGAACGCGGGCTGGGCAAGGAGCGGATCACGCTCGCCGACGACGCGCTGGAGGCGTTGGTCAATCTGGCCAACGGCGATGCGCGGTTTGCGCTCAACACGCTCGAATTCGCGGCGGCCGGGGCTGGGTATGGCGAGAAGCCGCGCATCACCGTGGAACTCGTCGGCGAGGCGGCGCAGTGGCGGGCCGCGACCTACGACAAGTCAGGTGAAGACCACTTCGACGCGATCTCGGCGTTGCACAAGACTCTACGCGGATCGGACCCGGACGCCGCCCTCTACTGGTTGGCGCGGATGCTGGAACGGGGCGACGACCCCCTCTACGTTGCGCGCCGCCTGGTTCGCTTCGCCTCGGAGGATGTCGGGCTGGCCGACCCGCGGGCACTGACCCTGGCGATGTCGGCCCAGCAGGCGGTGCACTTCATCGGCTTGCCGGAAGGGGCGCTTGCCCTCGCCGAACTCACGGTCTACCTTGCGCTGGCGCCGAAGAGCAACGCGCTGTACCGTGCCTACGGCGAGGCGACGGCCGACGTCGAGCAGACGCGTAACGACCCGGTGCCGATGCACTTACGGAACGCGCCCACAGGACTCATGAAGGGACTCGGCTATGGAGCGGGCTATAAGTACGCGCACGACTACGCGGATGGAGTCGTTGGCCAGCAGAACTTGCCCGAGAATCTCGCCGGCCGACGGTACTATGAACCGACCGAGCGCGGATTCGAGGTGGAGATGCGCGAACGACAAGCCCGAATCCGCGAGATCTACGAACGCACGGTATCAACGACCGTCGAGCCGGAGAAAGCGGTCTAACGCATGACGATAACCGCACCGATCACTCGCTCGTACGACCGGAACGCAGAGAGCATGCGCCCGGTCGAGATCATCCCCGGCGCCGCGCCAAACGCCGAGGGATCGGCCCTGATCAAGATCGGCGGCACGCACGTCCTTTGCGCCGCGTCGGTCGACGAGCGCGTGCCCCGCTGGATGATGAACAAGGGGCGCGGTTGGGTCACGGCCGAGTACTCGATGCTGCCGCGGGCCACCCGCCAGCGGACGCAACGCGAGGCGACACAAGGGCGGCAAGGGGGGCGCACGGTCGAGATTCAACGCCTGATCGGGCGAGCCCTGCGGGCAGTCGTCGACCTCGAAGCGATGGGCGAGCGCCAGATCATCCTCGACTGCGACGTGCTGCAGGCGGATGGTGGCACCCGCTGCGCCTCGATCACGGGGGCCTACGTTGCCCTGGCCCTCGCGTTTCAGCGGCTGATGGAGCAAAAGCGGATCAAGCGCAACCCACTCAAGGCGGCCGTTGCCGCCGTCAGCGTGGGCATTGTGCGCGGGGTGCCGATGCTCGATTTGGACTACGACGAGGACGCCGCGGCCGACGTCGACTTCAACGTCGTCATGACCGACGGCAACGCCTTCGTCGAGCTCCAGGGCACGGCCGAACGCGATCCCTTCATGCCGGCCACCCTCGACGAGATCCTCGTACTCGCCAGCACCGGGCTCGACCGCCTCTTTGCCATGCAACGCGGGGCGCTCAGGCGGACCTAAGTATCGCTGCCATCAACCAGCGCACAACGAAATCCGTAGTCCTTACGATGCCGGCCCTTCGTCGCGCGGGCAACATGATACGTAGGCACCCGCACCGAACGGGAACCCGGACGAGCGTTCGGACGTCTTGCCAACGTGCGGCGAGCAAGACGCGGACACTTGTTCAAGCAATGGGCGGCTGGTAGCATCGCCCGAAGACTCCACCTTGAAGAGATGCCGCCACGCCGCGGAGACCGCGGGCGTTAGGAGGGTCGTTTGATGAATCGGATGGTCGGAGCGCCACTGGCAATCCTGCTGGCGCTTTCCGGGCTGCTCGCTCCCTCCCCGGCGCGCGCTACCGCCCAGGTCGACGGCAATACCTACAACAGTCCCGACTTCGGCTACAGCCTGACGTGGAACGACAGATGGTTTCTGCTGGATGGACCTAATTCGGAGCAAGGCTTTGAAGATTTCACGCTCGCGAACGGCGCCAGCGTGGTGTACTTCTTCGCCGAAGAGGATGGGATCGGAAACGCCCAGGTCGTCGTCTCCAGCATCCTGGTCAGTCTCACCCTCGACCCGACGTTTTCCAACGTGCAGCCACTCACCGACGAGGACGGCAACGGCATTCGTGGTGGCGATGCGTCCCGCGCGTATGGCGGCGTCACCTTTACTGATGAAAGCGAAGGCCAGGCGACCGAGGGCGTCGCCTACGTCGAGGCGCGGGCGCTCGTTCCCGGCCAGTCGACCCTGAGCATCATCCACTTCGTCCCGCGACAGGTCTACGAGCAGGAGGCGCCGCTCGTTCAGGAACTCCTCACCGGTCTGACGATCAACGACCAGGCAAGCCCTGACCCCCCCGACGAGACGCCCACGCCCGAGCCCGAGGAACCGGCGGAAGATGAAACGCCCACGCCCGAGCCCGAATCTGGGTCCGCCGAGGGGCGGCAGGCATTCGTCTCCGCCAATTGGCGGGTGACCGTTGTTGCTGCCCAGCGGGACGATGCAATCCAGGACGTCAGCCTCGAGGAGCGCGAGGACAAGGAATGGGTTGTCGTCGTCGCCGACGTCACCAACTGGAGCGCTGAGGCGGTCGAGCTGACTCCGCGCGACATTGAGCTTCGCTTCCCCGAAGGCAATGCGAACCGAGTCGCTCTGCGCTCGACGGTCTCTGTCGCAAACGATCTGGATATCGGACCCGACGACGTCGAGCAGCCAGTCGCCTTCCAGGCGGATGAAACCCAGCGCTGGGCGCTCGTCTACCTGATCGACGCCGATCAGGCGGAGGCGGCGCTGGCGCTGCGGCTTGCCATGTCGATCGAACCGGTGGTGGAGAGCAACGTCGACTTGCTTGACCTGCCGCCGGTGACCGATCCCCCGGAGCTGATCGAGGCCGGGGTCGACGTCGTCCGCGACGGCGAGACGCTCGATGTGACGACCGAACCGGACGGCGCTGAGGTCCGGGTCGAACTGCTAGGCGCCGACGCTCCGAGCGGCGACGATTGCTTTGCCGACGAGTCTCAGGCAGAGCTCGAATCGTTGGCCGGCGACACCGTCTTCCTCGAATACCCAGACGGCGGCGACGCCAGCGACGGTCCGGCTTACGTTTGGGCGGAACGGGACGACGGATCCCGCATCCAGATCAACCGCCAGATGGTCGCCGGTGGCTTCGCGGAACATGACCCGGCAGACAACGCTCTTTTCGCTTCATGGCTCGGCGACGCGCAAGCGTCGGCCGAGGAGCGCGAAATCGGCCTATGGGAGGCTTGCACCGGGCCGGAAGTCGAGCCGACCGCGGAGGTCGAGCCGACCGTTACGCCGACCGACGAGCCGACGGCAGAGCCAACCGAAGAAGTAACCGCCACGCCGACCGAAGAGCCGACGGCAGAAGCGACGGCGACGCCGCGCGGTCGTCCGCAACCAGGGGAAGAAGACGATCCAACGCCGGAAGCGGAATCGGCCGGGGTGATGTTCCGCGGGGACGCGGCCCGCACCGGCGCCCAGCCAGGACCCGGTCTGGGCGAGCCGGCGACCTTCCCGTGGGAGATTCGGGTTGGGTTCCCGTTCATCTCCTCGCCGGCGGTCGTCGACGGCGTCGTCTATATCGGCAGTCTCAACTCCGAGGTTTACGCCCTCGACGCCTTCAGCGGTCCGCCCCGGTGGACCTTCCTGACTGAAGGGCAGATCATCTCGTCGCCGGCGGTGGACAACGACCTGTTCTATGTCGGCAGCGACGACGGTAACCTCTACGAAATCAACTCCGACACGGGCAC
>JBOGUE010000217.1:0-12749 GCA_050695955.1 Thermomicrobiales bacterium
GGACGTGGCTGGAGACGACGGGGTCGCTGCCAATCAACGTCAAGTTCCTCATCGAGGGTGAGGAGGAGACGGGCAGCCCGCACCTCGACGAGACGGTGGCTGCCCATCGGGAGCTGCTGGCGGCCGATTTGGTCTACACCTCCGACGGACCGGTCTTCGACAACGCGCACCCGCAAATTTGCTTCGGCGTGCGCGGCATGCTTTATGTCGAACTGACCGCCCAGGGAGCCAGCCACGACCTCCATTCAGGCAACTTTGGCGGGCTGGCGCCGAATCCGGCCTGGACGCTGGTGCGCCTGCTGGGAACGATGTTCGATGCGCAGAACCAGATCACGATCGCGGGCTTCCACGACGACGTGCGCGCGGTCGACGAGCGGACGCGGGCGGCGCTCGACGCGATTCCGCTCGATCTTGACCGGGCGCTGGGCGCGATCGGCCTGGATCGGCTGCCGCCGCCGGATGAGGTTCCCTACTTCGACCGCCTGATGACGCGACCGACGCTGAATATCGCCGGCTTTAGGAGTGGGTACGGCGGCCAGGGGAGCAAGACGGTGCTGCCGGCAACAGCGACGGTGAAGATGGACATGCGTCTGGTGCCGCACCAGCGGCCGGACGACATCTACGAGGCGTTTGTGGCGCACGTGCGGCGGCACGCGCCAGAGGTGACCGTCCGGCATTTGGGAAGCATGGAGCCGTCGTTGACGCCGCTGGACGACCCATACGCGGAACCGGTGCGGCGGGCGGTGCGGCGTGGGTTCGGCACTGAGCCGGTCGACGTGCCGCTGCTTGGCGGCAGCCTGCCGGACGCGGTTTGGACGAAGACGCTCGGCCTCCCCTCCTTCGTCGTGCCCTATGCCAACAGTGACGAGGACAACCACGCGCCGAACGAGAAGATCGAGGTCGAACGGTTCTACCGCGGGATTCGGACGTGCGCGTCGTTGCTGGCGGAGCTTGGGGTGGAGGCAGACTCCTGATTCGACTACTGGTGACGTGTGCGGACACGATTGGGTCGTGGCGGTCGGCGACGCCCGGGGTCCGGAGCGTTGCGGTCGTCGGGCGCTGCCCGGGAATGGTGGCGGTGCGGGCACCTTCGGATCAGACGTGTAATCGGACCCCGCCCGGGGAAGGTGGCGTTCGCGATCCAAACGAGTCATGCGTGCAATCGGGCGTCGCCCGGCATTGAAATACCGGGCTCATTCCCGGCAGTCAGATAAATCTGACTGACGTCTGACCGCGTGGGCCAATGATCCAGGCGATTCTTCGCTTGATCAGGTTGCTCGCGTGATCAAGCTGGGCAACGAGACGAGCCACGATTGCGCTTGACCTCGCGCGAACCGGTTGGTCCACTCGCTCTCTCCTACGTGAGAGGGCGGTGCGCTACCGTAATTACGGTCGCATCTGGACGCAACCATCAAGGGTGTGCAAAGCGCCAGTTGTTCGACTGTGTGCCCACTGAGAAGGCCCATAGTCGTGTGATATATTGCGGGTGTTTGCGTTCGTGCGAGGAGGGTATGCGCAATGGTCACTAAGACAGTACGCACCCACGTGGTCTTGCCCGAGAAGTTGGTTGAGGAATTGGATCGAGTCGCGGGTTCGCGGAAGCGGAGTCAATTCATTGCCGAGGTACTCGACAATGAACTTCGGCGGCGACGGAGGCTCGAACTGTTAGATCGGGTGGCCGGTTCGTTGGCAGATGTCGATATCCCGGGCTGGGAAACACGTGAATCGGCCTCAGCATGGGTCAGGGAACTTCGCCGAAGCAGCGATCGCTATGACACGTGCGGCAACTACATCGAACGCTGATCGACATGGCTCGTTATCTCTTCGACACCGACACATTGATCGACATCTCCAAGCGATTTGAGCCCGTCTTGAGCCGGGCTCGAGTCATATTCGATTCGGTTGACGAGGTCGGGGTTTGCCCCGTCCAACTTACCGAGTTCTTTTCTTGGTTGCGGCCAGAGGACCGACACGAATGGGAGCTGTTCTTCCACGGGATCGGGATGTGGGACATTTCGCGGCGAATCGCGGTGCAAGCAGGTGTTTATCGATACGACTTCGCTCGGCGGGGAATACACCTTTCCGCCATGGATTGCACGACGGCGGCGGTAGCGCGAGAGCGATCCGCGATTGTCGTGACCAGCAACGTGAAGGACTTTCCGATGGCGGACGTGCAGGTGCTCTCACTTCGGCGCGAGGAGATTTCCCAGCGACCTAGGACGACGCGTTCGCTCCGACGTGCTTTATTGCCGTTCTCAGCCAGAAGGCGCCGCCGCGGCCCATGGAGGAGCGGTCGGGTTCGTCGAGGCCAGGGAGCATGTGCAGATAGCTGACGGCCTGGTGGAGGGCGCCGACCGGTTCGATGAGCTGGGCGGCGCGGGCGAGGGCAGGTGCGGGGACGAGGTCGCGCCACTCGTCGAGGTAGGCGGCGTTAAGGCGGTCGCGGCCGCCGGGGGTGGCGTCGAGGAAATCGGATTCGCCGGTGAAGGTGACGAGATCGAGGAAGGGATGAGCGACGCAGCCGTCGGTCCAGTCGAAGTAGATGGGGCGGCCGTGCCGGACGCCGATGTTGTTGGCGTGGAGATCGCCGTGGACGAGGGTATCGGGGATACCGAGGCCGGCGAGCTCGGCGATCCTCGTGCGGAAGCGGGGGGCGGCGGCGCGGAGTTGCTCGCGGTCTGATTCGTCGAGATAGGCGAGGATGTCGTCGTCGTGCAGGAGCGTTTTCACCTGGGAGGCGAGACGATCGAGGCGACGGTCGAGGCAGCCGATTTGGAGCAAGTCGGCGGCGTGGCCGACGTAGGCGCGTTGGTGACGGGCGTGGAGACGGATGGCCTACTCCCAGACGTCGATATCCCGGCAATCGGCAAGGAACGAGCCGGCGTCGAGCAAGAGCATCCAAACCCTCTCGGGATCGACGGCGATTGGGACCGGCAGGTGGTCGGGGAAGCGGGCGGTGAGGCCGGACAGCAGGGCGGCTTCGTTCGCGAACAGAAACGATGGACCTCTGTCGTCCTCGGCGGAACCCGGCCCGGTGAAGACGGCGGCTTTGAAGTAGGCATCGCCGGTGGACGTGCCGAAGCGGATCACGGTCGAGAGACCCCAGGTGCGAAGCTGCTCGGGCGGGGCGGTCAGTTCGAGACCCCCGGCCCGCGGCGCGTCCTCGACCCAGGCGACCGCCTCCTCGTACCAGCCGCGTTCGGCCCATGGGCGACGGGTTCGTGACGCCGGACCAGTTGGATCACGCAGGACGGTTGCGACGAGCGGCCACGTGTGGTCCTCGGCTTCGTCTGACGGTTCGACGCCGGTGATCGGCAGCCAGCGGCCGTCCTCCGGCATCTCGTCGGTGCGTGGCTGCACGAGGAAGGTCAACCAGATCTGTTGCTCGTCCTTGTCGTACCGGAAGTCGAGGCAGCGGATCACGATGGCGTCAATCCTCCATCGACTTCGCATCTGGGTCAGGACCGGGGAGACATCGGGGAACCACACGTAGCCATCGAGATCGAGGCGTGGGGCCGGATTTATGCCACGATGAAACCAGATCAAGGGCTCGCGGGGATGGGCGATCACGACGGTCACGTCGGATCGCCACGCGGGTGATTCGGTCATCGACCGCGGCTCCTTGGCATGGACGGGTCAGAGGGCGGATTGTATCAGACCCGCATCAGCCGTCTGTCTCCGTTTCGCTTGGTTCGGTGGGCTGCGTCGGTTCGGCCGGCGGGTCGATCGGAATCTCCGCGGTCGGCGTTGCCGTGGGCTCCGGTTCGGGTACGAACGTCGCCGTTGGCATTGGCTCAGGCGTCGAGGTCGGCACTGGCGACGGTTCTTTGGTCGCGGTTGCGATCGGAGTTGGCGTTTCGTCCGTCACGGGCGTGGTCGTCGCGGATGCGGTTGCGTCAGCGGTTTGCGTCGGTGACGGCGTCGCGGTCGCCTCGTCCTCGCGCGGGCTCGCGGCCGGGCCGAAGCCTGCCGGTGAGAGATTCGGGTCGGTGGTGAGGAGGATACGGTCGATGCGCAGGCCATCCTCCCGCGCCCAGACGTTGAGCGTGTGGAGGCCCGAAGCGGAAACGGAGACGATGGCGATGCCGCCGGATGTCAGCCTGTTGCTCCACCGCCAGATGCCGTCCTGGACGACGTCGACGGCGCGACCGGATGCAACCGCCTCACTATCGAGTCCGATGTGGAACGAGTCCGATGCGCCACCGCTGGAGTTCGCGCGGATCCAGACGTAGTAGGCGCCAGCCTGGCTGAACTCGATCTGGTACTGGAGCTCGGGCGATGCACTGGCGTAGTCGCTCGTCCGGTGCCATCCGACGTCGGGGAGCACGGCAATGTAGGCCGCGCCGGAGGCATCGGGCAGGCTGGCTTCGGGCATCCAGGCGTGGCCGGCGCGGGGCGCGTGGAGGTGGAACTCTTCGGCTTCGAACGCGATTTCTCCGTCCTCTTCGACAAACGGTGGGGCGGTCACGACCGTCGGGGCCGGGTCGGGCGGGAGAGGGGTCGACGTGGGAGCGGCCGTGGCGGTCGGGGCGACGGCGCCCCCGGGAAGGCTCGCCTCAGGTCCGACGTCGGCCGGGGCGAAGCCGCCGTCCCGCGTCAGCAGGATGCGGTCGAGGAGCAGACCATCTTCGCGCGCCCAGAGATTGATGATGTGACGGCCGGTCGTGGAGACCGACAGCGTGGCTGGTGTGCGGTCCATGGTCGTGTTCGTCCAGGACCAGGCGCCGTAGGAGACGGCGCGCACCTTGTCGGCGGTTGTGCGAGCGACGCCGTCGAGACCGGCGTGGAAGGAGTCGTCGCTGCCGCCGTCGGCATGAACGCGGGCCCAGAGGTAGTAGGCGCCGGTCGTCTCGAAGTCGACGGCGATGCGTACTTCAGGACTCGTGGTTGTGTAGTTCGAGGTGTACGCTCGTCCGTTGTCGGGTTCGACGGCAAGATAGCCCTCGCCGGCGAAACCGGAGACGGCTGCGCGCGCGATCCAACTATGGCCATCGCGCGCAATGACCGCGTGGGCATCTTCCGCCTCGACCACGACCTGCCCCTCGCTCTCGGCGAACGCGGGGTGTGGCAGTTCAATTGCTGGCGTGGGCGTCGGAGTCGGAGTCGTTAGCGGTGCTCCGGTGATCGACGAGCTACCAGCGATGAACCGGACTTCCGCGAGGTAGCCGAGGGTGTGCTCGCGATAGGGATTGTCTATATAGAACCGAACGTAGCGGGCATTCAGGGCCACGGGTAGGCCATGCCACTTGAGGGCAGGCGGACTATAGCGGAAGGCAATCGTGGACCAGGCTCGTCCATCGTTCGACACGCGGATCCGGTATTGATCGGCGTAGCCGGAGATGCGGAAGATCCAGCGCAGGCTGGTCAGGTTTACCGATCGGCCAAAGTCGAACTGGATGTGGCTGACGGTCGCGGGTTCATCACGAAGGACCGCCCAACTGCTATTGAAGCTGCCATCGTAGGCCCGAGTTGGCGCATTGCCGGCCGAGGCGCGGCTGGCGACGATCAACATTTGCGGCGACGGTCCGGTCGTAAATAAGCTGCTGCCGAAAATCTCGTTGCCACGGACGGCAATCTTGGCGTGGTAGAGACCGTCGGTGGCCCAGCGGCCGGTGAGGTCGAAGATACGGTCGGCGACACCGACGTACCCCAAGAACTCGGCTTCTTCCCACGAGGGTGCTACTCCGCGGTACTGGTACAGCGGATGGCCCGGCACGGGCGGACCGGCCGCGTAGATGTAGAGCAAGTACATCTGGGCACGGGCGGCGTCCGCGCCGCTAGCCCAGCGCCCTGGAGTGGCAAAGGGGCTGACGCCGATGCCGGCGGGATTCAGGCCGTTGACCCAAAAGCTGCTCGTCCAATAGCCGGTCTCGTGGGCCGATTGCGCCACGATGATCGCGGGGTCAAGGCCGACGAGTGGGGCCAGCCGGTAGGCCTCGCGGACGAACGATCGTACGTCGGCGATGCGACCCGACCCGGCCTCCTCAGCAAAGCGGATGGCGGTATTCGGATCGCCGCGGGGGGCGGCAAGGAGGCGATCGAGCCCGCCCATCGGCGCCGCTGCCTGGACCGGCTCAATATGCGGGTCACGGAGCGCAATCAAGAGCGTCAACAACAACACTGCTACCGCGATGAGGCGTCCGGCGGTAATAGTACGCATGGTTGGGTCCCCCGGCGCGGACCGGCCTTCCCGGACAGCACAAAACCACCCGGACCGCACGCGGCCGCACGTCCTAGACTTTTTAGACTAGCCTGTATGGGGGATTCTATCAGTCTATTTGCAATTTGTCATCTCGAAATTGTCCAATGCTGCATGGAGTACGTTCACCCGGTGTCGCGACCCGGACATCGGGACGCAACGCCCAGCCTGACAGCGTCAGATCTCGGTCGCGGATCACCTGGATGCTACACTCGCGGTTCGGTGGACCGACGAAGACCGAGACCAGTGGCGGAGATCGTCCGTGACAACAGCAGAGCAGGACGCAACACATCAAGAGCGCGACGATCGCGACGTCGAGCTCGCACGGCTGCGCGAGCGGGTGGCGTTCTACGAGTCGTTCGACCGCGTGATCGCCGAGAATGTAGCGCGTTCCGGTGATTTGCTGCGGCAGGCGATGGAGACGCGGTCGAGCGCCACGAGCGACCTGACTACTGCCCAAGAGGAGACCGAGCGGCAACGCTTGCAGGAGCTGTCACGGCAGCGCGGTCTGCTGTCAGCACTCCTGGACGACGTGATCCAACTCCAAGGGCAGGCCGAGCGACTGGCACGCCGCGTCGCGGACGCACTCGATGAGGTCGAGTCGGAGCTGCCAATCGGCGAGTTCCCGGCGCCACGTGCCCCGGTCACCGCAACGACAGATGAAACGCCGCGGAGCGCCCAACCTGTCGATCCCGACAGTCCGGCAGTCGCCATAGCGGAGCCGACCACTGGGCCGCGTATGCTCACGGTGCTGGCGCATTGTCTGCCCGATGCCGCGGCGGCGAAGTCGTTGCGGGAGCATCTGGCTGGGCTTGCTCAGGTATCGGCGGTCGAGCCGAGAGAGTTTGCCGAGGGCGTGCTGCGGCTGGACGTGACCACGAGCGAACCGCTGCTGGTTGCCGATCTCCGCGGCTGGACGATCGGCGGGGCATTCGAGCCGGTGACCGAGCGGGACGACCTGATCGAGATTCGGTTGCCGGCGGAGGGTCCTGCAGCGTCGGCAGGCAACGACGATCAACACGATGGGGATGAGAACGTACGGGGGGATTCCGCTCTTCGCGCGGAATGAATGTCCTGACAGCGCGGGAAGTACTCGGCATTGGGGGAAACGATTCTCCGGTATCATTGCACGTTGCGGTTTCGGCTGGTGTGCCACACGCGAGCCTTGCACCGACTGTTGCTGCCAACGATATCCGGGCCGACGCGAGCTCGTGCCACGAAGGACGTTCGCTACGATGAGCAGTCTGCTGACGAGCCTGGCCGAATTGGAGCGGCGATACAACGAGATTGAGCACATGATGGCGGATCCCGCCGTTGCGACCAATCCTGCCCGCTTGCAGGAATACGGTCGAGAGCGCGCGGAGCTGGACGAGGTTGTGTCGGCCTTCCGCGAACTGCGGACCGTCGAACAGCAGATCGAGGAAGCGTTATTGCTGGCCGGCGACGACGACCGCGACATGGCGGCGCTCGCCGAAGAGGAACTCCGCTCGCTGCGGGAGCAGCAGGACGCGTTGCTGTCCAGCATCCGCTTGTTGCTGGTGCCGAAGGACCCGAACGACGAAAAGAATGTGATCGTCGAAGTTCGCGCCGGCACCGGCGGCGACGAGGCGGCGCTCTTCGCGGCCGATCTCTTTCGCATGTATACGCGCTACGCGGAGCGCAACCGCTGGAAGGTCGACATCCTCTCGGCGACCGCAACCGACGGCGGCGGGTTCCGCGAAGTGATCTTTGAAGTCGATGGACGCGGGGCCTACAGCCACCTGCGCTACGAAAGCGGTGTCCACCGCGTACAGCGTGTGCCGGTGACGGAGAGTCAGGGTCGCATCCACACCTCGACAGCGAGCGTGGCCGTGCTGCCGGAGGCCGAGGAGGTCGACATCCAGATCAGCGACACCGATCTGCGAATTGACGTCTATCGCTCGACCGGGCACGGTGGTCAGAGTGTCAACACGACCGACTCGGCGGTGCGTCTAACACACCTTCCGACTGGGATCGTCGTTACGTGTCAAGATGAAAAGAGTCAGCTCAAGAACAAGCTGAAGGCGATGACGGTGCTGCGTTCACGCCTCTACGATATCGAGCAGCAGCGGTTGGCCGGGGAGCGAGGCGAGGCGCGCCGCAGCCAAATCGGCAACGCTGAGCGCAGCGAGAAGATTCGCACCTACAACTTCCCCCAGGACCGGATTACCGACCACCGGATCAAGCTGAGCCTGAGCAACATCCCCTCCGTGCTCGATGGCCAGATCGACTCGTTCGTGCAGGAGCTGCGCGCGGCCGACGAGGCAGAACGTCTGGCGGACGCGGGGCTGAACGAGCAGCCGGCGGCGGCGGACTAAACGACAGGCGACAGGCGATAGGCGATAGGCGTTAGGCGTTAGGCGTTAGGGCGGGCGCTTGCTGTGGTGCCTGGCCGCCGTCGCGTTTGCGTTTGCGGCGTCTGCGGCGGCGTGGGGCGTCGGAGGTTGGCGCGGCCGGGGCGCTTTCTCCTGATGCGGGTTGGGCGGCGGCCTTGGCCGGGAGGGCGACCTTGACCTGGGACGAGCGCAAGACGATGCGGTAGTAGTTGCCGGGGAGGTCCACCCGGCA
The DNA here is from genome assembly GCA_050695955.1 of Thermomicrobiales bacterium. Lineage (GTDB taxonomy): Bacteria > Chloroflexota > Chloroflexia > Thermomicrobiales > UBA6265 > JBOGUF01. Next base: position 8,786 of record JBOGUE010000217.1, read on the forward strand.
GGCCATCCACTCGTCGACCCAGCGCCGTTGGAGCGCCTCGATCACCTCGGGATCGTCAAGTGGACCGAGATCGTGGCGGTGGATGTTGCCGCATTCGGGACAACGCACCGTCACCACCGCGCGGGTGCGGCTGGACGTATGCAGGATTCCAGTGACGCGCGGCAAGACCATGGACGAAGTATAGTCGAACGAGGCGTTAGGCATTAGGCGTTAGGCGTTAGGCGTTAGGCGTTAGGCGTTGGGGGAACGACGGTCCCGATCGCAGTGAGGGAAGCTCCTAACGCCTAACACCTAACGCCTATACGAGCGCCAGCACCCGCGCGGGGCCGCCGGAGGCGTTGACGTGCTTAGGACCGCCGACGACGACGGTGGCGCCCGCGGCCGGGACGGCGGAAAGATTCGCGAGGTTCTCCAGGCCGAACTTGCCCGCGGAGAGGAGGGTCACGTGGGTCGCGAAGTCTTGCGACTGCCCGTAGTCGAGGCTAACGGTGTCAACCCCGATGCCGACGACGTCGCGCTCGTCGACGAGTAGCGCGGCGGCGTCCGGGTGGAAGCCGGGAAAATGGGGGGTGTTGTCGGCGTCCAGATTTAGGTAGTTGGCGGGGTCGCTCACGCGCGCCTCCCAGCCGGAGTTCATGGCGACGAGCGCGCCGGACGGAATAGAGCCGTTCGCGCTTTCCCATGCCGTCAGGTCGCCGACCATCAACTGGGCGTCGGGGTCGCCAGCGGCGCGCGCCGAGATGTCAATGACGACCAAGGGCGCGATGAAGTCGGCCACGGAGAGTTGGTCGGCCGTCGCGCCCTGCTCGATGAAATGTGCTGGCGCATCCATGTGGGTGCCGGTATGTTCGTCGAGGATGAGTTCGTTCTTGAAAAAACCGTTTTCCGCGATCGTCACAATCACGTTCATCTGCATCTGCTGGGCGCCAGGGAACATCGGGAAGTCCGGTCCGTGGGTGTGGCTCAGGTCGACGACCTGAGCGAAGGTGAGCGTGGTTTGGCCGACGGCGGGTGTCGCTACCGGCGTTGCGGCGTCCTGGGCTGCGACCGTGCGGGGAAGCGCACCGGCGAAGGCGCCCAATCCCAACCCGGCGACCCCGACCGAGCAGAGCAACCGGCGGCGAGAGACTTCGGCGCGAACCCTGGCCATCACCTCGGGTGAGCACATCGTCTATTCCCCCTTTGCACTTGCCTACCGGATTGGATGGCAATCCGGCCCGAATCGAACGCACAAGGCACACGTATCGTCTGGCGAATGCCGCATCATACGGCGGGCGAGAGGCCAGAGGCGAGGGGCGAGAGGTGTGACGATTGCAGATGTGCTCGCGGAGGCCGCGGGACGACTGACGGGCGCGGGAATCGAAACCGGGCGGCTCGATGCCGAGGTGCTGTTGCGGCACATCCTGGCAACGGACCGGACCGGGCTGTTTCTCCGGAAGCAGAAGCCGTTGGCGCATACCGAGTTTGCGGCATTCGATGAGTTGATCGAACGGCGACTCGCGCGAGAACCGGTTGCGTACCTGACCGGCGTGCGGGAGTTCATGGGCTTGCCATTTGCGGTCGGGCCGGGCGTGTTAGTGCCGCGGCCAGAGACTGAGTTTCTGGTCGAATGGGCGGCGCGGTGGTTGGCTGAGCAGCCATCTGCGACGGTGGTCGACGTCGGTACCGGCAGTGGGGCGATCGCGGTGTCGCTGGCGGCGAATGTGCCGTCGGGCTGGCGCGGTCGGGTGTTTGCGGGCGACGTCTCTCCAGAAGCCCTTGCCTATGCAGCCCAAAACCGTGCGGCGCATGTGCGTTCGGGCCGTTTGCAACTTGTCCGAGGCTCGCTGCTCTCATGGTGTCGCGGGCCAATTGACCTTGTACTTGCCAATCTCCCCTATCTGCGGCCGGATCAGATCAGAGAACAGCCCGACGTACGTCCCGAGCCGGCGTTGGCCCTCGACGGCGGCGTCGATGGACTCGATCTCATCGCCACGCTGTTGTGCGATGCGCCGCGGGTGCTCGCGCCGGCGGGAGCAATCGCATTGGAGGTCGATCCGTCGCATGCAGCACGCGTCGATAGCCTGGCCCGATCGTCGTTTCCGACGGCGTCGGTCCGCGTGGAGCGGGATCTGGCCGGACTCGACCGGTTTGTCCTGGTCGAATCCGCGACCTGACCCCCAAGGCGATTTGGACGGTATGATTGCGGCCGTAAATCGGGTGCCGAGGAGGAGCGAACGCGGGTGACATTAGCAGGCAAGGATCCCCGGCTCGTGCCGTACGGGGAATCGAATCTGGGCATGCCGTTGGAGTTGATCGACGGCCTGATCGTGCCGAACGAGCTCTTTTTCGTGCGCTCGAATGGGCCGACGCCGGCAATTGATCCGGCCGCATGGCGGCTTCGCGTCGACGGTCGGGTCGAGCAGTCGCTGACGCTGTCACTGGACGAGCTAAAGGATCTGCCGGAGCAGACACTGACCGCGTTTCTCGAATGCGCGGGCAATGGCCGCAGCCGGTACTCACCGCCTGCCGAGGGAACGACTTGGAAGAACGACGCGGCCGGGAACGCGGTCTGGACGGGCACGTCGCTGCGGCATGTCCTCGACCAGGCGCGGGTCGCGCCTGAGGCCGTCGACGTGATTACGCAAGGCGCCGACATGCCGGGGATGCAGCGCGGCCTGCCATTGCCGGTGGCGCTCGATCCGGCGACGATGCTGGTCTGGGCCATGAACGGCGAGCCCTTACCCGTGACACACGGCGGGCCGGTGCGGCTGCTGGCGCCGGGCTGGGCGGGCATCGCCTCGACAAAATGGCTCGCCGCCATCACCGTGTCGGAAACGCCGTTCGCCGGGTTCTGGAATACCGAGAGCTACACGTTGCAAACGGCGGCCGGGGAGCGCGTGACGCCGGTGCGCGAGATGCCGGTGAAGTCGATTATCAGCCAGCCGGTGGCGGGGAGCGCGATTCGAGCCGGACCGCGGACGGTCGCGGGTTACGCTTGGTCGGGGCACGGCGGCATTGCTCGGGTCGAGGTCAGCGTCGACGGCGGTGCAAGCTGGAGCGACGCCCGGATTGTCGAGGAAGCGGGTCGGCATTCGTGGGTTCGGTTCGCCTCCGATTGGGAGGCAGCGCCCGGCGAGGCGCGCTTGCGCTCGCGGGCGACCGATGCGCGCGGCTTGATCCAGCCCGAGCGGGCCGCCTGGAACGCGAAGGGCTATCTCAACAATGGCGTCTATGAGGTCGTTGTGGCCGTGGGCAAACGGTGATGGGTGATGGTCGTGAATGGCATTGGAAGAAGGGGTCGAGAACGGGATGGGCGTGATTCATGTGCTGCCGGAGGACCAGATCGAGGAACTTCTGCGGACCGCGCTTGTCGGGCGGATTGCGTGCTGCGGACATGGCGCCGGAGGAGGTGACGGACGCCCGTACGTCGTCCCGCTCTCGTACGGCTACGACGGCGAGGCAATCTACGGGCACAGTGGGCTCGGCACGAAGATTCGTCTCATGCGCGCCCAACCGCTGATCAGCTTCGAGGTTGATCGCGCCGAAGCCGCTGATCGCTGGTGCAGCGTGATCGCGGAAGGAACATACGAGGAATTGCTCGACGCCGAGGCATGCGAGCGCGCCATCGCTGTGATCTACCCCTATAGCGCCACCCGGCCCGTCCTGCCTCCAGGCACCATTTACTACCGCATCCGGCTGACGGCGAAGTCGGGACGGTACGAGGTGCCGGACGAGGCGTGAGGCGTGAGGCGGTAAGGGCGGGGCGTCGTCGGTTCACGAACTGGGGATACATGTCCGGTCTCCGCAGGACGAAGAGAACCGGGGCTGAAGGCCCGGTCTACGCAGGACGACGTCCCGCCGGGACTGTGGTGATGAGGTTGACTGCCCCAGTCCCGGCGGGACTTCGTCGCGCATAGGTAGACCGGGCGTTTCCCCCCGGTCTCTCTCAATGTGACGTCGAGTGTTGTGGGGAAGGAAGGGC
>JBOGUE010000218.1:0-3492 GCA_050695955.1 Thermomicrobiales bacterium
CGCGGGGATGCTTCGATGCTTCAGCATGACGACGGGGGGCGCGCCCCTACCGACGTTTCTCCCGTCAGGCGGCGTCGGCGATTGCGGTATCCTCACGCCCCTTGATCGATCGCGCCGCCCAAAGGAGAATCCCCGTTGTCCAACACCCAAGCGTCCACCAACGCCCCGGCCATCGAAACCTACCTCGCCATCCCCGCCGCCACGACCCCCGCCTGGCTCGACGCCGGCCGTCTCGCCTACCTCTCGGACGTCACCGGCGTGCCCCAGGTCTGGCTGACGGACCACGCTGGCGCCCAACCTCAGCCACTGACCGCGTTCGATGAGCGAATCGGCTCCCTCATCGCCGCGCCGCGTGGCGACCGCCTCGTCTTCGGCATGGACACCGGGGCGAACGAGCACGAACAACTCTGGATCGTCGCGCCGGGCCAGACGCCGCGCGCGCTGACCGACGACCCCCAAACCATCCACCAGCTCGGTACGATCAGCCCGGACGGCCGCCGCCTCGCCTATGCCGGCAACACTCGCGACAAGCAGTTCTTCGATGTCTGGACCCTCGCCCTCGACGATCCGGCCGCCGCCCCCGCGCCCGTTCTGGCCGCCGACGAGCTGCTCAAGCCGCTTGCCTGGTCGAACGACGGTCGTCAGCTTCTGGTCAAGCGCGTCAACACCAACCTCGACCACGACCTCTTGCTCGTACCTGCCGAGGGCGGCGAGCCGGACCTCCTCACGCCCCACGAAGGCGAGGCCACCATCGAGAAAGCGACGCTCGAAGAGGATGCAATCTATTTCCTCTCCAATCAGGACCGCGAGTTCGTCGCCCTGCTGCGCCACGATCTGGCAACCCGGCAGCAGACGATCCTGGTCGACGCACCGTGGGACGTCGAGGGCTTCGCCGTCGCCAAGGGCGGCGACTGGCTCGCCTACGCGGTCAACGAGGACGGCTCATCCCGTCTCACGCGGCGCAATCTCGCCACCGGCGAGGAGCGCCCTGTCACCGGCCTCCCCAACGGCGTCGCGGACGGTCTCGCCTGGTCGCCGAATGACGATCGGCTCGCCTTCCGCCTCCACGGCCCGTCGCACCCCTCCGCCATCTGGGAGTGCGGTCTCGACGGCGCGGCCCATCCCGTGACGACGGCGGACCTGGGCGCGCTCGACGGCGCCTTCGTGGAACCGGAGGTCGTGCGCTACGCATCGTTCGACGGCCGCCAGATCCCGGCCTACTGGTACCGCCCGGCCAACGGCGACGGACCGTGGCCGGTCCTGGTCGACGTCCACGGCGGCCCCGAGAGCCAGCGCCGCGCCGAGTTCGCCCCCCTGAGCCAATACCTGCTCGCCCACGGCTTCGCTGTCCTTGCCCCGAATGTGCGCGGCAGCAGCGGCTACGGCAAGATCTACTGTCACCTCGACGACGTCGCCCTGCGCATGGACTCTGTTGCCGACCTGGCCGCCGCCGTCGATTGGCTGCGCGCCCAACCGGACGTCTCTGCCGATCGTATCGCCATCTACGGCCGCAGCTACGGCGGCTTCATGGTTCTCGCCGCCGTCACCACCTACCCCGACCTCTGGGCCGCGGCCGTCGACGTGGTCGGCATCGCCGACTTCGCGACCTTCCTCGCCAACACCGGCCCCTGGCGCCGCCGCACCCGCGCCGCCGAGTACGGCGACCCGGAGCGCGACGCCGCCCTGTTGCGGGAGATCTCCCCCATCCACCAGGCAGACCGCATCACCGCGCCGATGCTCGTGATCCACGGCCGCAACGATCCCCGCGTCCCCGTTGGCGAAGCCGAGCAAATCGTCGCCCGCCTGCGCGCCCTCGGCCGCGACGTCGAGCTCATCATCCACGAGAACGAAGGCCACCAAACGACCAGACTCGCTAACAAGATCACCGCGTACGGGGCGATGACGCGGTTCCTGGCAAAGCGGTTAGGCGAGCCGTCGCACAATCGAGCACCAAACAAAATGGGCGGCGCCAAGACTCGCGCGCGCGAGAACGCCGAACGGCAATTCTGATGAGAAGTCTTGACAATCGAACGCACTCCTAGCAAAATCGTACTGGGAAGCCCAGGTAACCACAAAAGTAAACATTGCGATCTTGTGATCGGATGGGCCGTCGCGGCATACACAGCGGCGGTCTGACGCGTTGCGTTGGAAGGAGTGCCCGCATGTTCCGCCGTCCACCTCGGTGGTTCGCCGTCGCCGTTGTCCTGTGCAGTGGCCTTAGCCTGTTGCTCGCCCCGGTGGCAGCGCAGGAGACACCCGGCACCGCCACGGTCTCGGTCGAGGCCTCGGTCGTCATCCCGACGGAGCTCAGCATCACCCTCTGCGACGCATCGGCCGATTTCGGGGATGGCCTGAATTACCTCGGAACGCCGCCAATGGGCACCACCGACACGATCTTCGCCACCACGCCTGGCAATCCTACCCAGAATCAGGGCGTCTATTACGGCTGGACGCCGACATGTGGCGCTGGCGTGCCTTTCATGCGCGTCGAGAGCAATGTGTCGTGGCAGGCCACCCTCTGTTCTTCCGAGAGCAATGGATCAAGTAGCCTGAAGATTGCCACCGCCGATTTGCGCTACAGTACAGTCGCGGCCACGACGTACGAACAAGCGCAGGGGTTTGGTCAGGTCAAGACCTGCGACAACCCATCGACGATCGTGAACTCCTTGCCGGCTGGCACCCATAACCGCAACTACCACCTGTATTTGCAAGTGGATCGGAGTGACACACAGGGTACCTTCAATACCACCACGACCTGGTCGGTCACGCCGTGAATCGTCGCCTGTTGGCGTTCCGGGCGATCTGCGTCGTCACCGTTCTTGTCGCGTCCTTCGCGACGAGCTTCGAGAACGCGGATGCCGTCGTCTCCCTCCGCATCTCGCCGGTGCTCGTCGACCTCTCCGCGACGCCGGGCGCAACCGGCTCCCAGGAGATCACGGTCGTCAACGAGGGCGACGTCCCCGTTGACCTCGTCGTCGGCGTCGAGACCTACCAATCGGCGACCGGCGACTGGTCGGCCCAGGACTGGCTGACGGTCGATCGACCCCAGATCGCGCTGGCGCCCGGCGAAGACGCCGTGGTCACCGTCACCATCCAGGTGCCGGACGACGTGCCATCGGGTGGGCGCTACGCCCTCGTCACCTTCACCACCGGACCACAACAGTCGACCGAGCCAGGCGTCGCCATCACCGGCCGGCTCGGCGCCGCGCTCATGATCGCGGTCGAGGGAGAAGGGGAACTCGCCAGCGACGTCGCGATCGAACGTTTTGGACCGGTGCTCGAACCAGACGGCCGCATCGGCTTCCGCGCGATCTTGACCAACGACGGCAATCTCCACGCGTTGCCCGTCGGCCGGGTCGAGGTCGAGACGGCCGGCGGCGATCCCCTCGGCCAGCTCGATCTGCCGATGAGTACGCCGCTCCTCCCCGACGGTAACGTGGAGATGACCGCCCAGGGTTCCCTACCCTTACCCGCCGGCGAGCGCTACCTGGC
>JBOGUE010000219.1:0-4314 GCA_050695955.1 Thermomicrobiales bacterium
CGGCTGCTATCAGCGAATCCCTACTGGCTACTGGCTACTGGCTACTGACTACTGACTACTGACTACTGACTACTGACTACTGGAGCAAAGCGTGACCAGGAACGACCTGGTATTGGAAGTGAAGGGGCTGAAGACGCACTTCTTCCTTGACGAGGGGGTCGTCAAGGCGGTGGAGCACGTCGACCTCGCGATCGCGCGAGGGAAGACGCTGTGCGTGGTGGGCGAGAGTGGGTGCGGCAAGAGCATCACGGCGCGGTCGATTTTGCAAATCGTCGATCCGCCGGGACGCATTGTTGCCGGGGAGGTGTTGCTGCACCGCCGGTCTGCAGACGGCGCGGGGGAGGTGATCGACCTCGCCAAGCTGGATCCGAAAGGGAAGGAGATCCGCGCCATTCGCGGGAACGAGATCGCGATGATTTTCCAGGAGCCGATGACCTCGCTCAGCCCGATCCACACCATCGGCGATCAGATTATGGAGAACGTGCTCTACCACTTGCCCGTGAGTAAAAAGGAAGCGCGGGAGCGCACCATAGCTGTCTTGCAGCAGGTCGGCATCCCCAAACCGGCTGAACGGATCGACGCCTACACGTTTCAATTGAGCGGCGGGATGCGGCAGCGCGCCATGATCGCCATGGCGCTCGTCTGCGACCCGAGCATCCTCATTGCGGATGAGCCGACGACCGCGCTCGACGTCACCACGCAGGCCCAAATCCTCGACCTGATGCAGCGGCTGCAAGAGGAGCGCGGCATGGCGATCATGCTCATCACCCACGATCTGGGGGTGGTGGCCGAGATGGCCGACGACGTGGCGGTGATGTACCTGGGGATCGTCGCCGAGCGGGGCGACGTCGATTCGGTTTTCCACGACCCCAAGCACCCGTATACCCAGGCGCTGCTCCGCTCTATTCCGCGATTGGGCGGCTCGGCGCGGGAACGACTGTGGTCGATCCGCGGCATGGTGCCGAATCCGTTCAACCGACCGGCAGCCTGTCCCTACCACACGCGCTGCGACCAGTTCATGCCGGGTCGCTGCGATCGCATTCTGCCGCCGACGATCCAGTTGGGCGAAGGGCGGGAGGTGCGCTGCCTGCTGCACGGCGGCGTGGACGACCTGGACAGGCAACCGGCGCTCAGCGAACAGGCCGCCCGATGAGTCAGAACGACGACACTCTCCTTGAAGTCAAGGAATTGAAAACCCACTTCCCGATCAAACAGGGGATCGTGCGGCGGCGGTTGGTCGGCCACCTGAAGGCGGTGGACGGGGTGAGCTTCTCCATTCGGCGGGGCGAAACGTTGGGGCTGGTCGGCGAGAGCGGCTGCGGCAAGACGACGACCGGGCGCAGCATTCTGCGCATCCTCGATCCGACTGACGGTGAGATCCTTTATCGCAACGGCCGCGAGAAGGTGACTGACCTCGCCAAGCTGGGTCAGCACGAGCTTAAGCCGTATCACCGCGAGATCCGGATGATCTTCCAGGACCCCTACTCATCGCTCAATCCGCGGATGACGCTGCTCGATCTGGTGGGCGAGCCGTTACGGAACTACCACGTCGCCTCCGGCCGGGACCTGGAAGAGCGGGTCGCCGATCTCCTGCGCCGGGTCGGACTGCGACCCGAATACATGCGCCGCTATCCGCACGCCTTCAGCGGTGGCGAGCGGCAGCGGATCGGGATCGCGCGGGCGCTGGCGTTGAACCCGCGGCTGGTGATCTGCGACGAGGCGGTTTCCGCCCTCGACGTCTCGGTGCGGGCCCAAATCCTCAACCTGTTGGGTGACCTGCAACGCGAATTCGACCTCACGTATCTCTTCATCGCGCACGACTTGAGCGTGGTGGAGTACATCTCCGACCGCGTCGCCGTGATGTACGTGGGCAAGATCGTGGAGCTGGCCCCGACCGAGGAGCTGTACGTCAACCCGAAACATCCCTACACCGAGGCGCTCCTCTCGGCGGTGCCCAAACCAGACCCGCGCCTGCGCGACAAAGGCCGGCGGATCATGCTGGAGGGGGACGTGCCCGACCCGGCCAATCCGCCCAGCGGCTGCCACTTTCACCCACGCTGTCCGTATGCCCAGGCAGTCTGTAAGCAGGCCGAACCGCCGTTGCGCGACGTCGGCGGCGGTCACCTGGCGGCGTGCCATTTTGCCGAGACGTTGACGTTGCGGGGGGTGGGTAGCGAAGGCGGAAGGCGGAAGACGGAAGGCGGAACAGGGTAGGCGTTCGGTGTGAGGAAGGGGTTCGATGGCTGGCGATCGAGGGACGGGGCCGAGACTTAGCGACCTCGATTTCTTTACGAAGGCGGTGGACACGACGCGGGCGGGGTTGGAGGAGATTCCCGGCGCGGTGGCGCGAGGGGATATGGCGGGTGCCCGGCGGTTGTTTGCGGCCGAGGCGCGGCAGACGCTCCAGCCTGAGCGGTTCCTGCGGATCAAGCGGGAGATCCGGGGGAATCACGTGATGCATCCCGGCGAGAGCGTGACCGAGGCGGCCGAGCGCATCTTGCGGTTGGAGTTGATCTCTTGCAACACGCCGTGCCAGTTTTCCGGCGAAGTCGATTGGTTCGCCAACCCGACATTCAACCAGTATCGGGAGTGGACGTGGCAACTGAGCCGGCACACGGAGTGGGCGATCCTGGGCGAGCGCTACCGGGAAACGGGGGACGAGCGCTACGCCGAGGGGTTCGTGCGGCTCTTTCGGAGTTGGGTCAAGCAGGCGGTGGCGCCGGAGGATGCGCCGGGGAACGCCACGCACTGCTGGCGCACGATCGAGGCCGGTATCCGCATGGGTGGGTCCTGGCAATGGGCGCTGCATAGCTTCTACCGCTCGCCGCACTTTACTGACGACGTGCTGGTCGATTGGTACAAGTCGGTTTGGGAGCATGGGTGGCGGCTGCGTCACTTCCACCGTACGCACAACTGGTTGATCATGGAGATGAACGGGCTGGCCCAGAGCGGGATCCTCTACCCGCAATTTCGCGAGTCGGCGGCATGGAAAGCCTATGCCTTCGACCGGCTGGCGGAAGAGTTGGACGATCAGGTTTATCCCGACGGTTTCCAGTACGAGCTCTCGACCGGCTATCACCAGGTTGTCGTCCGCAACTACCAATGGTTGTGGGACGTTTGCGAGGCGTACGACGTGCCGGCGCCGGCGGTCTGGCGGACCGGGTTGGAGGGCATGCACGCGGCCAACGTGCTGCTGATGATGCCGGACGGCCGCCTGCCCGATCTGAACGACGGCGGCTGGGCCGCGGTGGCGCCGATGATGGAGCGGCCGGTCGAGCAATACCCGGCGCGGGCCGATTTTCGGTGGGCTGCCAGCCGCGGCCGGGACGGGGCGCCGCCGGCCGAAACGTCGCTGGCCTTCCCTCATGCCGGATGCTTCGTGATGCGGTCGGGGTGGGAGCCGGAGGCGGTCTGGGCGCTGTTCGATGGCGGTCCGTTCGGCGCGGCGCACCAACACGAAGACAAGCTGCATCTTCTGTTGCACGCCTACGGCCGGTTGTTGCTGACCGAGGGCGGCAACTACGCCTACGACGATTCGGAGATGCGGCGCTATGTGCTTTCCACCCGCGCCCACAACACGATCCGGGTTGACGGACAGGATCAGAACCGGCGTTTCCATTTCCGCCGCGAGGAGATCGACATCGGCGCGCTCGCCCCGGCAAGCTGGCGGACCACTGATCGCTATGACGTCGCTGAGGCAGCCTACGACGAGGGCTACGGGCCGGAGGCTACGCACGCCGTGACCCATCGCCGCCAGGTGATCTTCCTCAAACAGGGGTACGAGGATCTGGGGGCCTGTTTCCTCGTCGTCGACCGTATGCTCCCCAACGACGAACGTCGCCACGAGTACGAGGCGCTGTGGCACTTCGACGCGGAGACAGCCGAGACCGATGGCTTGACAGCGCAAAGTTGCGACCCAGGAGAGCCGAATCTGACCATCCTTCCAGCTGATTTGGCGGGGATCGGGGTCGAGACTGTTCGCGGCCAGGAGTCGCCGGAATGGCAGGGGTGGAAGGCGATCAAGGATCACCAGCAAGGGCAATACGTTGGGACGCCGACGGCGATCTACCGGTGGAGTGCTGCTGGCCCGGTGCGCTTGGTGACGCTGCTCTATCCGACCCGAGCCGGTGAGACGTGCCCGGTGCGGGCCGTGAGTGCCGAGGCGAGCGATAACGAGACCGTCGTTGCATTTACGCTGGCGGACGGCGGGCAGGTCGTGTTGGATGAGATTGAGTTCGCCGCCTTCGGCACCGGAAGCGATGAATGAGACGCCGCGTCGTCGTAGGGGAGGGACCCGCGCCCTCCCCATCGGCC
>JBOGUE010000220.1:0-3783 GCA_050695955.1 Thermomicrobiales bacterium
GGAGGATCCCATGCAGAAGCTCGACGCGACGCTCTCACGCCGCCGATTGCTCGGCTACGGGGCCACGGCCGGCGCGGCAGGATTGGCCGGTGTTCGCCCTGTTTCTCGCACCGGCGCTCAAGATTCCGTCGAAGTACGACTCGCCCTCTATGAAACCAACGATCAATGGGCCGAGACCTTCGGCGCGGTCATCGAGGGGTTCCAGGAGGCCACACCCGGGGTCACGGTCAAGCTGGAGTATCGGCCGGGCGACCAATATTGGGACAAGATCCAGACCGAGTTCGCCGCCGACACCGCGCCCGACGTGACGGTCAACCAGATGGACTGGATCGTCCCCGGCGCCGCTCGTGGTATGTTCGAGAATCTCAGCCCGTTCGTCGAGCGGGACGAGGTCGATCTGAGCCAGTATTGGTACTCCCATAGCCTTGAGTGGGAGTGGGACGGCGGACTTTATGGCGGCCTTCTGTACGCCGGTGGCCAGGTGCTCTTCGTCAACACGGACCTGCTCGACGCGGCCGGCATCCCCTTCCCGACCCCGGAGTGGACCTGGGACGACCTGCGTTCGGCCGCGATCGAAATGACCGATCCGGCAAACAATCAGTGGGGGCTCCACTTCGACAACATCAACCCGCCCTACTGGGGCTCGGCCTTCATCCACGGCGCCGGGGGCACGGTTCTGAACGACACGCTCGACGCCTGCACGCTGACCAGCCCCGAGTCCCAAGCCGGTCTGCAGTTCCTCTACGACCTGATCAACGTCGACAAGGTCATGCCGGTGCCCGGCTCGATGGAGGGACAGGAGAATCCCTTCATCACCGGCAAGGTCGCCCTCTTCTTCGGCGGCACCTGGAACGAGGTCGCGATTCGTTCGGCCGGCTTCAACTGGGATTTCGCGCACATGCCGCTGCACCCGACGACCGGCACGCGCTCCGTCCAGATGGGGTCGAACGCCTGGTCGATGCTGAGCACCAGCGACCACAAGGAAGAGTCCTGGCAGTTGATCAAGTACCTGATGACCGAGCCAGGCCAGCGCGGCATCATGTCGCTCGGCATCCCCGGCATCACCAGCCTGATCGAGAGCGAGGAGTTCAAGGAACTCCACGGTCCGCAGGACATCAGCGTGACGGTCAGCGATCTGCAGACCTCCGGCCACAACTACTACGGCACGCCGGATGCCAACGAGTGGTGGAACGCCGTCGAGCAGGAACTTGCCCCGATGTGGGCCGGCGAGGACGACGTGGCTACCGCCACCGCCCGCGTCTGCGACCGCATCGACGAAATCTTCTCCCGCCGCCCACCGGAATTCCAGACGGGCTGAGGCGTTAGGCGTTAGGCGTTAGGGGCTACGTCGTCTCTCCTAACGCCTAACGCCTATCCCCTAACGCCTAACGGAGACGCTGCCATGGCTGCTTCCGCCGCGATGCGTGCTCCCAAAATGACCGTCGCGCGGCGTGAGGCCATCGCCGGTTATCTGTTCATTGCGCCCTGGTTGGTCGGGTTCCTCGTCTTGATCCTCGGTCCGATCATCGCCTCCTTCTACTACAGTCTGACCGACTACCAGATCGTGCAGGCGCCAACGTTCGTCGGCCTCGACAACTACCGGCGCATGCTCGAAGACGACCTCGTTTGGCAGGCGCTCAAGGTCACGAGCATCTACGTCGCGGTCAGCACGCCGCTGGTCCTCGTCCTCTCGTTCGGCGTCGCGGTCTTGATGAACCAGCAAGTCCGCGGCGTCGGCGCATGGCGGACGATCTTCTACCTGCCGAATTTGATCCCGCTCGTCGCCACGACGATGCTCTGGCTCTGGCTCTTCAACCCTGACTTCGGGCTGCTCAATATGCTCCTGCGCCAGGTCGGAGTGGACGGGCCGCTTTGGTTGCGGAGCACCGATTGGGCGCTACCGTCGCTGATCCTGATGAGCCTCTGGAGCGTCGGCGGTCCCATGTTGGTCTATCTGGCCGGACTGCAAGGCATCCCGACCGAGCTCTATGACGCGGTCGCCGTCGACGGCGGCGGGAGCTGGGCGCGCTTCCGGACGATCACCATTCCCATGATGACCCCGGTGATCTTCTACAACCTCGTTTTGGGCATGATCGCCGGCTTCCAGGTTTTCGCCCAACCGCTGATCATGACGGGGGGCGGTCCCCGGTACGCGACCTATTTCTACGTGGTCTACCTGTACGAGAACGCGTTCAAGTACTTCCGGATGGGCTACGCCTCCGCGTTGGCCTGGCTGCTCTTTCTTATCATCCTCGCGCTAACCATCCTCATGTTTCGCTGGTCGGCGTTCTGGGTCTACTACGAAGGCGCCCCCAGGCGGAGGTGAAGATGACAGGCTCCACCAGATCACTCCCGCCAAAGACCGCGCCCGCGGTCGCGCCGATCGTCCCTGCCTCGCAAGGGGTGAAGGAAGGGACGGTCAGGCTGCGCCGGACGGTCCGGTCAGCCGGGCTCTATCTCCTGCTTGTCGCCGGCGCGGTTGTGATGTTGGTGCCGTTGGTCTGGCTGCTCTCCTCGAGCTTGAAGGATGAGGGCAAGATATTTATCTATCCGCCGCAATGGATCCCCGACCCGTGGCGTTGGGAGAATTACTCGCGCGTCTTCGACCGGGTGCCCTTCCTGCGGTTTTACTGGAACTCGACCTTCGTGACCGCGTTGACCACTGTCGGGCAGGTCATCTCGGCGAGCATCGTCGCCTTCGGGTTCGCCCGGCTTCGCTTCCCTGGGCGAGATGCGCTCTTTCTCGTCCTCCTGGCGACGGTGATGATCCCCTACCACGTCACCCTTATCCCGACCTTCGTGCTCTATCGCAAGCTCGGCTGGCTCGACACCTACTTGCCGCTGATCGTCCCGACCTGGCTGGGCGGCTCCCCTTTCTACATCTTTCTCCTTCGTCAGTTTTACTTGCGCCTTTCGCTGGAGTTGGACGACGCGGCTCGGGTCGACGGCGCCGGTCCCTGGCGGATCTACAAAGATGTCGTCCTGCCGCAATCGAAACCCGCCCTTGGCGTCGTGGCCGTCTTCGCCTTCCTGACCCATTGGAACGACTTCTTCGGGCCGCTGATCTACATCAGCACGACTGAGAAGTACACCTTGCCGCTCGGTCTCTACCTCTTCCGTGGGGTGGAGCAGACATCGTGGCATCTGCTCATGGCCGCCAGCGTCATGACCGCCATCCCGTGCGTCGTCCTCTACTTCGTCGCCCAGCGCTACTTCATCCAAGGGATCGTCTTCACGGGGTTGAAGGAGTAGGCAGTTCGTCCATAGGAGGAGACCGCGGATGCTCTTGGTCCATGCCCGGCGCGACCCGCGCAGCCGGTTCAGCCGCTACCTGGCCGAGATCCTCGTCATGGAGGGATTTAGCGGCTTTGCCCAGATCGACCTGGACGAGCTCGACGATGAAACGCTGGCCGGCGCCGGGTTGGTCGTTCTGCCGCGCGTCTCGCTGACGGCCCGGGAAGCGGCCCGGCTGGTCGATTATGTTGCGGAGGGCGGGAAGCTCCTCGCGCTCCATCCCGACCCGTATCTCGGCAAGCAATTCGGGTTGGCGCCGGCGCAGCGGGCGACCGCGATTGGCGCCGGGTACCTCTGGATCGACACCGACGACCCTTTGACCGCCGGGCTTTGTCCGGAACCGGTGCAGATCGTCGCGCCTGCCGTCGTCTGGCGACCGGCCGCCGAGTCATCGATCGCCGTCCTCGCGCAGGTGCGCGACGCCACCGATCCTAGCCTCAACGCGCCCGCGGTCGTCCGCGTCGCCCACGGCCGCGGCGAGGCCATACT
>JBOGUE010000221.1:0-13018 GCA_050695955.1 Thermomicrobiales bacterium
GGATTGGTGAAGGACGGTCCGCCGATCCACAACTTCTGTTCGTCGAGCGCCGAAGGTCTCGATCTGCATGGGTCCGTCTTCTCCCGGTTGTTTCGCGAGGTGCCGGATCTGGGTGGTTTGATCCTGATCGTCGGCGGCGAATCCTACTATCACTGTTTCATGCGACCCGATCGCACGAGCTTGGCCGCGGGTGAGAAGACCAACTGCCCGCACTGCGTCGGCCATCAGCCCGAGGTGGTCGTCGCTGGGCTGCTTGCGGCGACCGCGGACGCCGTTCACGACGTCGCCCCCGATGCCCTGATCCTCGCCTGGCCTTACAGTGCCCACGTTTGGTCTGGCGAACCGGACCAGACAGAACTCGTTCGGCAGCTCCCGGGCGGGGTCGGGCTCTTGACCGAGATCGACAAGGACGCCTGGGTTACGAAGGACGGATACCGGAAGCGCATTTGGGACTATAGCGTCGACTTTACGGGGCCGTCTGACCGCGCGTCCGCCCAAGCCGCGATCGTCCGCGAGCAGGGGAATCGACTTGCCATAAAGACTGAAACGGCACTCGGTCTGGAGTGCACACAGGTGCCGTACGTCCCCGCGCTCAACCGCCTTGGCGAGAAGTGGGCGAACGTCGCGGCGCTGCAACCCGAGGCGGTCTTGCAGTCGTGGATGTTCTTCGGCATGTGGGGTTCCCGGGCCGAAGAATTGGGGTGGTGGGCAAACTGGCGTGCCGAGGTTCCGCTCGACGACGCGTTGCGCCAGATGGCCGAGCGCGACTTCGGAGCGCATACGGAGGCCGCGCTCTCCGCCTGGGACGCGATGAGCGAGGCGGCAGGACGGCTACCGTATATCCCGCCGTACTTCCACGGCCCGGAGTTCATCGGCCCGTGCCATCCGTTGCCGCTCGACTCGGCGATCCCGTCGCCCGAACGCTACTCCGCGGCCCTGTACTACTTGCAAGAGAATGAGGCGACCTTTGCCACGACCGCCAAGGAGATACGCCACTCGCTGCTGGTCGAAGAGCTGCCGGCGCATCCTCGGGCGCACGCGTTTGAGGTCGGGGATGGACGCGATGCCTGGTCGGTCGTACTTGCCGAGTGGGAGGCGTGCGTTGCGGCGGCGGCGCGTGCCTACCGGGCACTTCGCGACATAACGGCAGTGGACGACGCGGTCGCGGAAGAACTCGCCATAACGGAGTGGCTGTATCGAACGTGGCGCACGACACTGAACACGCTTCGCGTCCTTCTGGCGCGCAAGGACGGCGAGGCGCTTCCGTCCGCTGCTCGCGGCGACGCGATTCGCGCGGTCATGGACGACGAACTGCCGAATGCCCAGGCCGCCCGCCGCATCGTCCGCGAGCATCCTTGGCTCAATCTCCGTCTGCGGATGGACGGCGACTATCCTGACAGCCTGCGCATGCTTGACGAAAAGATCGCTCTGCTGGAGGCATCCATGCGCGGCGCCCGGCAAACGGCCGACTGAGCGGTGATGTCGAGCGGCTCGATGCCTCTTGCTACTGCGTCGCGCTCGCTCACGTTGTCGGATAGAAGGCCGAGTTGAACCGCCGCGCGCAGAACCCGGTTGCCCGCGACAGGTCGACGTCGTGTACCAACAACCGCTCCTCGCCATAGGGTACGTGGACCAGACAGTCTCCGTCTGGACCGATGAGGCTGGTGGCAGAATCCTGATAGCGCATCGCGTAGTTGACGCTGGCGAAATAGACCGTGTTCTCGACGCCGCGCGCGATCATCGCCTTTTCATAATAGGGCGAGTCTGGGTCGCCCCAGCGCTCGATGGTCACGCCGGCGCGGTCGCTGCCCGTGAGTTGCGGATGAAAGACCAGACGAGCACCGCGGACGGCCGCCCAGCGTACGCTCTCGGGGTAGCGCCATCCTTCATGGCAAATAGCAATACCAAAAGGGACGCCGTCAACCTCGAACAGCCGCCGCCGTCCGTCGGGCACGTAGAACGGTTCTTCCTCGAGCGGGATCTGGTTCTTCGCCTGGTAGCCCATGATCGCGCCGTCACGCGAGACGACGAACGCCACGTTGTGCAGTCCCAGTCCCAACCCAGCGGCGGATTCCCACTCCATGCCGATGACGACTGCCACGCGGTGCCGCTGGGCCGCGGCGCAAATCTCCTCGAGCGCCGCTTCCTGGCGGTGTTGGTCATGGGGCGGGACAGGAAAGTCCTGGCCGCGCAATCCGGGGATGTAGGTCTCGGGGAAACAGACGATGGCCACACCTCGCGCGCCAGCGTCCTCCAGGAATCGGTCGACTGATTGGAGCCGCTCCGCAACAGACGGCGCATTCCGCGCGGCCGCCAAACCGATGCGTAAGCTCGAGATTGCGTTCGTCCGTCCCATTGGCCCGCACGCCTCCAGATCCAGGTCCCAGGTCCCAGGTCCCAGGTCCCAGGTCCCAGGTCCTAGGTCCCAGATCCCAAATCCGCGCCCCTGATCTCACGTGAGATCACCGATCGCGCATTCTCGCACAAGACCTCCTCTGTCCAGCCCACCCGGGCCTCTTGGGCCTCGGCCATCCAATAGTTTGGCGGACAACGTCGCTTATCCGCAAAACACTCGGGCCGGTGAGACGAGAGGTCTCCTCTTCCGCTGTAACGCATGGAGGGGCAGACCTCCGTGTCTCCCCTGGTTCGATTGCATCCGCGGGCCGGCAGTCACCACGGCCCCGTGGTCAGTCCGCCGAGTCTCAGCCGCCGGGGATATAGAGCGATCGGTCAGTCACCGGGACCGGGACGCGCGCGCCATCGCTGATGTGCGAATGCGCCAGGGCGAATTGGACCTCGACGACCTGCATCGTGCGATCGATGTTGCCGTCGGTGCGTTCGCCCGTCTCGATCTCGCGGATCAGATTGCGGATCGTGCAGATGGTCGGGCTCTCGCCGGTTGGTTGGAACCCGATCTCGTCGGTGCGGCCGGTCTTGCCATTGGTCTTGTGGACCCGGAAGACGCCTCCGTTGTCCCAGGCATACGCCCGACCCTCACTGCCGTGAACGTCGATTTCGAAGCGCCCCGGCACCGGGATGAAGACTCCTTCCATCTCGTCTTGATAGTGGACTCGGAAGAAGCCGACCCAAGGATCACCGATCTCTCGGCCCTCGGGCGGCACGAACCGGTGTCTGGCTCGGTCGAACGTCGGCAGCGGTCGATTTGGCGCCAACGGATCGCCCGGTTCAATGAGCCGCCCCTCGACCCATTCCGGCTTCGGGTCACCCAGCATCATTGCCACGAGGTCGATCGTATGGGGATGGTGCTTGATCAGATCCGTCGCGTAGGTATGGACCGCGAAGAGTGGCTTCCCTATTGCGCCCCCGGCGATCTCGTCGCGCAACTTCTTGAACCCATCGTGGTGGCGGCGCATGGCGCCCCAATTGAACGCGACGTTATGTCGCTTGACCGCGGAGACGATGCGATCCGCCTCTTCGAGCGAGGCGCAGAGGCCCTTCTCCGCGTAGATGCCCCGCACGCCTTGCTCGGCGCAGAAGATGATCGGCTCAGCGCGTGCCAGCGAAGGCGTTGTGATGCTGACGACGTCGGGCCGTTCTTTCAGGATCATCTCGCGGTAGTCGAGGTAGGTATTGGTGATGCCGAAGCGGTTCGCGAACCGTTCGAGCCGCTCCTTGCCGCGATTGGCAACGGCGACCACCTCGGTTGCCGGGATGGCGGCATAGGCGGAGAAGTGGCCGTAGGGCTTGGACCAGCTCCCAGCTGGCAGCTCATCGTCAATCAGGCCGCCCATGCGGCCGGTGCCAATAATCGCGACGCGGTAGGTTGCCGACACGTGCGCTATCGCTCCTTCTGTCGCGGGTCTAGGGCGTCCCGCAGCCCATCACCGATGAAATTGATCGCGAGGACCGTGAGCAGGATCATCGTTCCCGGTGGAATCCAGAGCCACGGGTTCTCCTGGAGCCGGGTCAACGAGCGGGCCGCGTTGAGCATATCGCCCCAACTCGGCATCGGCGGCAGGATGCCGAACCCAAGGAAGCTGAGCGCCGCTTCGGTCAGAATCGCGCCGGCCACGCCGAGCGTCGCCGCTACCAAGAGTGGCGCTAGGCAGTTGGGCAAAATGTGTTGCAGCATAATCCGGCGGTCGGAGGCCCCCATGCAGCGCGCCGCGATCACGAACTCCCGTTCCCGCACGGCCAGGATCTGGGCCCGCAGCAGCCGCGTCATGCCGGTCCAGCCCAGGATGCCGATCGCGATCATGATGTTGAGCAGGCCCGGCCCAATCACCGCGACCAGCGCCATGATGATGACCAGGCCGGGAACACACATAATGACGTCGGTGATCCGCATCAGGACCATGTCGACGATGCCGCCGTAGAAGCCGGAGAGCGAGCCAAGCACTAACGAGATCGCGACCGCGATCGCCATCGAAACGATGCCGGCGGAGAGCGAAACGCGGACGCCGTAGACCATCCGGCTCCAGACGTCGCGGCCGACGAAGTCGGTGCCGAGCCAATGGTCGGCGCTGGGCGCCTGCAACGACTCGGAGAGGTTTGTCATCGCGGGATCGGTCGGCGCCACGAGCGGCGCGGCGATGCCCAGCACGGCGATGATGCCGATGAAGATCACACTGGCGACCGCGAGGTGGTGGCGGCGAAACCGGCGCCACACCCGCGAACGCTGCCGCGGCAGGGCGAATGCGCCTGGCGCGGCGCGTGTCGGCAAGGTGAGTTGCGCCATCGTCCCCACCGCCCCCTAATACCGAATCCGGGGATCGACGACGGAGTAGACGATATCGGCCAGCAGGTTGCTGGAGAGCACCAGGATTCCGGTCATCAGGATACCGCCCATAATCACCGGATAGTCCTTGGTGTTCATCGCCTCAACCAGGATGGAGCCGATGCCGGGGATGCTGAAAATCGTCTCGATGATTACCGCGCCGCCAAACAGCTCCGGAATCTGCAAGCCGAGGATCGTGACGATGGGCAAGAGCGCGTTGCGGACCGCGTGCCGGAGCAGCACGACCCGCTCACCGAGGCCCTTGGCGCGGGCGGTGGTCACGTAGTCGTCGTGCAGCACCTCGATTAGGCTCGATCGCATGTAGCGCATCAAGGCGCCGCTGCCGCTGATCGAGAGTGCGATCAGCGGCAGCACCATGTGATGCAGCCGGTCGGAAAGCGAGTTCTCGCCGGGCGTGACGATGCCCGAGGTCGGAAACCACCCGAACTGCAACGCGCCGATCAGGATCAAGATCAGCGCGAAGAAGAAGCTGGGCATGCCGACGCCGACGAACGCCACCGCCGTCAACACGTAGTCGACCGCCGAGTGCGGGCGCATGGCCGAGAGGATGCCGAAGGTGCTCCCGACGATCGACGTGATGACAAGCGAGAGCGCCATCAATCCGATGGTGTTGCGGAGACCGTCGAGCATCATCTCGGCCACGGGCTGCGACTTGATGATCGAATAGCCGAGGTTGCCGGTCGCCATTTCCCGCAGCCAGATCACATACCGCACGATCAACGGCTTATTGAGCCCCAACGCCTCGCGGCGAGCCTGGACCGCCTCCGGATCGAGCTGCATCAGCTCGTTCGGGTTGACGATCGCGGTCACCGGGTCGCCGGGAGTGAGGTTGATGAAGACGAAATCGAGCAGCGTGATCCCGATCACGAGGACCGGGATCAACAGCACACGGCGCATCAGGTATTGGCGCATGCTTCGCTCCTCGCCGCCTCCGCCTGCCTGGTTATTCGACCCAGACCTTCTCCAACTGCCAGTCGTAGAGGTCGGCTTCGTACCCGAAATACGCCGGCGTCAGGCCGTGGACGCGCTTATCGACGGCCCAGATATCCGGCGAGCGCACGATCATCAGTGACAGCGCCTCGTCGGCAATCATCTCCTGGAGCCCCCAGATGGTCGCCTGCATTTCCTCGTCAGGAGCCTGGAGTTGGGCGGCGTCCCAGAGCGCGACGAACTCCGGCGTGTCGAAGCCGGCGGAGACGTAGCTGGCTAGCCGCGGATCGAGGTGAATCGCGATCGAGGCCGGGATGCCGATCGGATAAGAGCTCGGATAGAGGTCGAAGTCCCAGCCCGGCCCCCAGAGCACCGTGCTGTCCTGCCCGAAGACCTGGAACTCGGCCTGCACGCCGACGGCTTCCCAGAAGCCGTTGATGGCCGCGTAGTAGGCCTGGTCCTGCTCGGAGTCCGGAATCTGCGCGACCGCCCACCGGATCTTGCGGCTCGAATCCCAACCGCCCTCTGCCAAGAGCGCTTGCGCGCGTTCGGGGTCGTACTCGAACTTGGCGAGATTTGGACTATCGCCGTACTGCGGGACGGCGATCGGTGAGTGAACCACCTCCACGGCGCCAGCATACAGCGTCTGCGCCATCGCTTCGCGGTCGATGGCGTGGAACAGCGCTTGGCGAACCTGCTTGTTGAGATAGGGCTGCCGGGTGTTGAACGGTGTGCCCGAGTAAGTCAGGCTGACATTCTCGTGGAAGTTGAGGAAGTCGAATTCCTTGAATCGCTCGTATTCGACCGCCGGCAGGCGCGCGGCGTCGATCTCCTTGTTCTGCAGCGCGGCGGCGTTCGTGGTCGCGTCCTGGTACGAGCGGTAAATCACCTGATCGAGCAGCGGCTTGCCCCGGTAGTAGTTCTCGAACGGCTCGTAGACGATGAATTGATCTGGCTCGTACTCCACGACCTTGAAGGGGCCGAGACCGATATGGTTGGCGGTCGTCGCCCACTCGCTGCGCAGGATCTCCTCGCCCTTCGTGCGGTCGAGATAGGCGCTCAGGACGTGGTTGGGCGCGATGCAAACCTGATTGAAGAGCGTCAAGAGGACGAGGTCGCTAAAGGCGTTGTGCAGGGCGAAGGTGACCGTGTACTCGTCGGGCATCGTCAGACCGGAGATATTCTCGGCCTGGCCGTCGATCCACTCCTTCATGCCGACGACGTAGTCGCTAAAGAGGCTGCCCATGAGCGTAGAGTTGACGCCGGGAATGCCAATCATGTGATAGGTGAAGTTGACGTCGGCCGAGGTGAACGGCTCCCCGTCGTGCCAGGTGAGCCCCTGGCGCAGGAAGAATGTGAGGTGCATCCCGTCCTCGGAGAACTCCCAGCGCTCGGCCAGGTCTCCGAGGAACTCGGACCGATCCTGATTGAGGGTAACCAGCCGCGCATTCGCCAACGTGCGCGAGTAGATATTCTCGCCGCCCGCGAAGTGGCGCATGTGCATGAAGTGGCTGAAGCTGGTCTTCTGGGGGACGGAAAGCGTCAGCGTGCCGCCCAGTTTCGGTTCCTGCAACGCGGTTGCCGGCGCCGCGGCCGCCGTTCGGATTGCGCTGCCCCCGAATACGCCGATCGAGGTCGCCGCGACCGCACCCGTCGTCGCGTGGCGAAGGAAGGTCCGTCGGTTCATCTCGGGCCTGGTTGAGCGCATGGTTATGTTCCTTTCACGCTTGGTGTTTCGTGCGACTGTAGGTTCCGCGACGTCGATGGCACGCCCCCCTTTCCGTCATGCGCTAACCGGCACAGCAGGCCATTCGAAGACGACACCCAGATGGTCGGTCTGGCCGGCGATCAGACGCTGGTACACCGCCTCGAGTTCGCCGATGGGGTACCGATGGGTAATCAACTGGCGCAGATTCAATGATCCGTCGGCCAGATGAAACAGGACTTCGTCGATGTTGCGGTTGCGCGTGAATCGTACACCGTGCGAGGGCCGTGGGTCATGCGGGTCGTTGCTCGCCCCGATGATCGCCAGTTCCTTCGCGTGCATGTTCCGGCGATAGGCGCCGAAGAGCGCCGCCGCCTCGGCCTCTCCCAATGGATCGCGCAAGATCCCAAGGAGCACGACCCGGCCGCGATGGCGCACCAAGTCGAGGGCTTGCGCCACAGAGTGCCAATTCGACGCCGTCTCGATGACGATGTCCAACCCGGCGTCGCCGCAGAACGCCGCGACGGCCGCTGTCACGTCGTCGCTTCGCGGATTCACGGTCAAGTGCGCGCCGGCTTGCCGGGCCAGCGCCAGCCGTTCGTCGCTGACGTCGATCGCGATTGTGCGGGCGCCAAACATCCGCCCCACGAGGCCGGCCGTTTGCCCGATGATGCCTTGACCGGAGATCGCCACGATCTCGCCCGGTTGGTAGTCCGCCAAGCGCAGGGCATGGGTGCCGAGGGTCGGTAAGTAGGCGAAGCAGGCGCTTTCGTCGTCGACGCCGTCCGGGATCTTGATCGCTCGATCGGCATCAATGACGGCCATCGCGGCGTGACCGATCCCCGCGAAGACTCGGTCCCCTGCCCGAAGATCGCTCACTTCAGCACCGACCTCTTCGATCCGCCCGACGAGGTTGTAGCCGATCTCTTCCGGCTGGCCGGCGTAGTTGCGGGCGTACCGCTCGACTTCACTCCGCGCACTCAAGCCGGAAAGCCGGGTGCGAATCTTCACTTGGCCCGGTCCGACGGGCGGCTCCGGCAGTTCGACGAATCCCAGCCGGCCGGGCTCCAGCACCATCGCCTTCTTCACCGGCGCTCTCCAAACGTTCGATGCTTCCCCGTGCATGCGGGGAAACAGCTTCTACGGGGCGTACTTGGGCTGCCGAGGTGTGGTGTTGCGTGGCGCGAAGGTCAATGGACTCTCGGTCAGTGGCAGCGATACGCGGGCGCCGTGGCGACGATGCGATTCGAGGAAACCGAAGATCAATTCGCTGTTGACGCGCGCGACGTCGATCCCTCCGCGTGTCGACCCTCCGGTGTCGAGCGCGTGGACGAGGTCGTCGATCAAGGCGAGGGTCGCGCTAGACGGCTCGTAGGAAAGGACTTCCTGACCGTATGCTTCGGCCACCGACCTGTTGCCCGGAACCCGGTGTACTTCGAAGCGCGTGTCGTGGCGGGTGGCGCGCACGGTGGCGCGCTCGCAAATGGCTTCGTGGATAATCGGTTGCGGGCTGGCGATCAGGTGGGCCATAACCCCGTTGCCAAAGGCGATGGTCCCTTGACAGAGCGGGTCGATGACGACCTGATTCCCCTCGAACGTCTCTTCCCCGTTGGGCAAAAAAGCCTGTACCCAGGAAGCCGGCGCGTCGCCATTGAGATAAAGCAACAGGTCAAACCAGTGCGAAGCGGTGTTGAACAGCGTGCAGGTTGAGGACGTAATCAGGAGCTTGAGCGTCCCGTATTCGTCTGACGCGACGGCGTCCCGCATCGCGGCGTAGCCCGGATGCCACCGGCGGTTCGTGCCCATGTTGAAGACAACGCCGTGGCGCTCGACCGCCGCGGCGATGGCGGCGGTCTCGGCCAGCGATGAGCAGAGGGGCTTTTCACAGTAGAGCGCCCGCACGCCGTGCTCAATAGCGAAGAGCGCGACGGTCGCCCGGTCCTGTGGCTGGGTTGCGATGCTGAGGATCTCCGGCCGCTCGGCGCGGATCATGTCCTGATAGTCGGTATAGAGGTGTTCATGGGTGACGCCGTACCGCTCGCCAAATGCGGCGAGGACGTCGGGCCGCAAGTCGGCGCCCGCGACGAGCTGGGTGCGGGCACACGCCTCGTAGCCGGCCGCGTGGGAGTACGGCAAGACGGACGAACCGCGGTCGATCACCTCGTTGTCGATGAACGCGCCGATTCGTCCACAGCCGACGAGCGCTGCCTGATAGGTGTGCACCACCCCTCCCCCGACCGGACGATACCGGCGCAAAAAACACGGCCACCCCAGCTTGCTGCTGTAATACATCTGATGTCTGCCATCTTATGGCGGACAAAACACCATGTCAATACCTCACGGCGGGAACGGCGACCGGCGACCGGATGGTGCTACGCTCCGAAGAGATGAACCTCGAATGACCGTTCGGCCATCTTCGGGTCGAGCGGAAAGATGGGGCGGCGCACGCGGCGATAGGTCAGGCTGGGGATGTCTTGGTTGACGGCGCCCGGCGTCAGTGCAATGAAGGCCGCACGCGCCATCTCTTGGAGCTCCGGTTCGAGATACCCGATCTTTACCACGACCAGATCGGTTGCGTCTGGATCGAGCCCGAGTTCGGTGAAGTCGCGGCGGTGATGGAAGGGTTTGCGGCGCGACGTCAGGATGACCTGCAGGCCGCCGGATTGCACAATCGCGATGTCGCCCCCAATTGGATCAGCCCGCACCATCGCCTTGACGATCGCCGTCACCGGTAACGGATGGGCATGGATCGGATCGAGCTTGCCGCCCAGCGTTACGTCAACTTGCTCCCCTACTCCGGCGCCGGCACAGGCGGCGACGGCCGCGGAATCGGCGATGCTGGCGACGATGGCGGTCCGTTCGCCGCGGGCAACGACCTCCCGTGCCAGCAGGCGCTCGACCATATACGGCAGGTCGCCCGCGCCGCCGGCCGTCGGGTTGTCGCCGGAGTCGCTGATGAGGACGGGCCGTGCGCCGTGCGCCAGGGATTGGGTGATGCACCAGCCGGCGTCGCCGGCCGGGACGCTAAAGTCGAACGCGAAGCGGGCATCCCAGTAGCGGGTCGCGATCGCCATTGCTTCCCGCTGGATGCGCTCGGGATCGGTTCCGGTCACGACGACGCTGGCGCCGGATCGCGGCTCGTCGGCCCAGACGTAGCCGACCCACAACGAAGCGTCGATGATGCCAGGCGCCTCGTTCGACGCGGTGAGCCCGGCATAAAGTCCCCGACCGGGTTCGACGAGGGTGCTGGTCCGCTCGCCGGGCAAGATGATGGGGATGCCGGCGTAGGCGCGCAGTGGGCGGATGCCCTCATCGAGGCAGCGCAACAAGTTCACACACGCCCGCTGCCGCGTCTCGACTGCATCGATGTGCGGCGCGTGGCGATGGGCGGTGAAGAGATCGACCAACTCTACGAGTCGTGCCGAGACGTTGCCGTGGAGGTCCATGCCGGCCGAGATGAGACAGGCCGGTCCCACCAGTGAGCGGATCGCGCTGGTCAGATCGGCCTCGGCGTCGTCCATACCCTGGACGTGCATCGCACCGTGGATGTCGAGGTAGAAACCATCGAGCGGCAACGCTTGCCGGATCTGTTCGAGCAGCTCGTACTTCAGGTGAGCATACGTCTGGGCGGTCACCGAACCACCGGGCAGCGATCGCGCGTGCAGGCACGGATGCCAGGAAACGTCGGATCTGTCGCCGAACTGCCAGTCTGACAGAAACGGATACCGCTCGGCCATCTCTCGCTCGCGGAGCACCCGAAAGTCGTCGCGCGTGCTCGGCAACGGCGAGAACGTGCTGGATTCGATGGCGATGCCGCCAATCCCGATTCGATAGCCGTTCTTGTTCGTTGCCGCGACCGTCATGGCTCGTTCCCCACAATCTGATCGACGTACCGCCGCAATGTGCCGTCGGCAAGCGCTTCGCCGAGTCCCGGCTGAAGCTCGGCCGCGAGGCGCTCGGCGTGCGGTTGCAGCAGGTCGAGCGTGCCGGCGACAAGCCGCGTCGCCGCGTACAGGATGTCCCCGGCGGATGAGGCGCGGCCCGACAAACCCAAGCAGATCAGCATGTCCTCCCGGTAACCGGGTGGCGCCACCGGCAAGCCAAGCGCGAACCGGATCGCTTCTGGGTAGGCGCCGGCGCGTATCGCCGGGTTGATTAGGCACAGGGCCGACGGGCAGAGACGGGCCAGCGTTTGCGCGGTGAGTCGCAGCGTGAGTTCGTCTCCTGTTTCGTGGGCGTGCACGACCTTGCCTAGTTCGGCAACGAAGTCCTCCAGTTCCGGCTCGGCCGGCGGATGGAATTGGTGCGGTCGATCGAGGTGCTCACGCGGGGCTACATCGGCGACCCAGAGCAGCCGGGTCGCCTCTGCTGTTGGCAGTCCAAATGCCCACGCCCGCGGCTCGCCGGATGACGCCAGCCAACCGTCGAGGTCGTGCACGGTGACCGACACGTGGACCAGCCGGTCGCCGGCGGTGCGGTCAAAGAAGACGGGGTACTCCTCGCGCGGTTCGCCGGAGGTGAGAACGTCGAAGTCGACGTCGCTGAACGGGTTCGGCTCCTCACGGGCGTAACTCCCCTTCAGGATCACCGCGACCACGTCCGGTATCTCCCGGCGCAACCGTTTCACCCACCGTTCAATGAACGCTTCGTCGACCATGCGGGCTCCGTCGTTGAGCGGTGAGCGAACGCGATTTTGACGCCCGATTTGGTGTCACATTTCCCGCCTTCGCGCGTCTTAACTACGAGTGGCGAGCACATCGTAGAGGCGTCGCCAAAACGTGACAATCTCTTCAAATTCTCGCCCGATTGTCCCGCTACGATGGAGCCGATAGGAGGACGGAAATGGAACTACATGACACGCGGATGCTTGGAGGAATGACTCGCGGCGGATGGAACGCGGTGGCGGTGGCGCTGCTCGCGGTCGGCCTCGTCGCCGCGATCGCGATGGACGGAGATGTGCCGGCGACGGTGACGAAGGGGTTGCTCGTCGGACTCCTGGGTTTGGACTTCGTGATGATTCGTTGGCTGATCGGATTGAACGGGAACTAATCGCCGCTCGCGGTACGTTATGTTGATTTGGGGCGCCCTCCCCTACTCTTAGGGCTCTTAATCTGACGCGGGGGTGGCAGCGCCACCCCCGCGTTTGTTTCTGCCGTCGTGCCGCCGCTCGCTAGTAGTGGATTACGACCGGCGTGCCGTACGGCGTCCAGTAGTAGAGCCACTCGGAAAACCAGACCGGCAGGTTGACGCAGCCGTGGCTCATCACGTTGCCGAAGTTGTTGTGCCAGTAGGCGCCGTGGATGGCATGCCCGACGTTGGTGAAGTACATGACGAAGGGCACGTCCGGCACGTAATAGCACTCGCCCTGGAGGCAGCCGGACATCGTCTGCGAGTAGAGCTTGGTGTTGACGTAGTACGTTCCGGTCGGTGTGTCGAACCCAGGGCGACCGGTGCTGACATAGGTTTCTTGCACCCGGTTGTAACCTTCCCAGGCGATCAGGTACTGGGTGCTGAGGTTGATCTCGATCCACTTCTCGCCGGGTGGACAGGTCCGCGTGAAGAGCTTGCCGGTGTCGACCTGGACGTTGACCCGTTCGGCCGTGCCGGCCTCTTCGGTGTAGATC
>JBOGUE010000222.1:0-3098 GCA_050695955.1 Thermomicrobiales bacterium
AGGTCGCCCAGATCGACACGCTGTAACAAGTCGTGAGGTTCTCGATGAGGAACGCCGAGCGAAGCAGCCCGGGCGTTTGGCCCCGGGCCGCTTCCTTCACCACGCGACGGTAGTCAAGGTAGCTAAGCAACAGGTGAATCGGGCTGCGAAGACCAAATCTCGTGATGACGCAGATAAGTGGTGCATCGACTAGATGGTCGCCCGGCTCATCCAGATGCAGATCATCCGGCAAGGGGGGTGCGGATCCCAGAATTGTCTCCATTGACACTATGTCCCCGGATTCAGAGAGACTTGCCAACGGAATATCGTTCATCGCGTGCGTATCACATCAAAGCAGACATGTCAATGGTAAATTGTTCCTACACTAGCAGGATGGACATCAAATGCAATGCCGCGACATGAGCGAAGACATCGAATCGTGCCCCGAAGCCGACCGGACACTACCCCCCGACTACGGTACAATCCGCGCGATTGGGGAGCGGTCCTTCCCCCGCATGCGCGCGTCTTCCATCGCAGTGATCGCGTTACCGGCGGGCCCAAGGAGAGGGAGGGTCGCTCATGATGATATGCAGAGCGGTCGGCGGTCCGGTCGTCGCACCGTCACCATCGCCGGAGGCCAACGTATGGCGACCACGCAAAACGTCGGGAGGAAGCGTCGCGGCAGCGTAGCCAGCACGCGGCCCGACCCGGAGGCGCTGCTCGCGCACTATCGCCGGATGGTGCAGATCCGCCTCTTCGAGGAGGCGTGCCTGCGCGGCTTCCGCCAGGGCAAGATCGGCGGCTACCTCCATGTCTACATCGGCCAGGAAGCGGTCGCGGCCGGGTTCCTCGACGCCTTCCGTGACGGCGACAAGATCATCACCGCCTACCGCGACCATGCCCACGCCCTCCTGCTCGGCGCCTCACCGAACGCGGTGATGGCCGAGCTGTTCGGCAAGGGGACCGGGCTGGTCAAGGGCAAGGGCGGCTCGATGCACCTCTTCGACGTCGAGAACGGTCTGTTTGGCGGCTACGGCATCGTCGGCGGCCACATCCCCCTCGGCGTCGGCATGGGCTACTCCCTGCGCTACCAGCAAACCAACAACATCGTCCAGCTCTACCTCGGCGACGGCTCCATCAACAACGGCGCCTTCCACGAGGCGGCGAACCTAGCCGGTCTTTGGGGCCGCGACGGTCTCAATGCCACCCTCTTCATCGTCGAGAATAATCAGTACGGGATGGGCACCAGCGTCGAGCGGGCGACCGCGATGACCGATCTTGCCGCCAAGTTCGACGCCTACGGCATCGAGCACGAAAAGGTCGACGGGATGGACATCGAGGCCGTGCTCGAATGCGCCCACCGCGTCACCAAGCGGGTGCGCGAGACGGGCAAGCCGTACGCGGTCGAGGCCCTCACCTACCGCATCGCGCCCCACGGCGCGGCCGACTTCCTCGAGCGCTACCGCTCGAAGGATGAGGTCAAGAAGGCGCGCGAGCGCGACCCGATCGGCCTGCTGGAGCAGAAGCTGCTCGACGCCGACGCCACCGACGAGGACCAACTCGAAAAAATCCGGGCCGAAGCGAAAAAGGTCGCCGACGACGCGGTCAAGTTCGCCGAGGAAAGCCCAGAGCCCGCGATTGAGGAGCTTTACACGGACGTGTATGCGGAAACGGAGTAGTCAGTTGCCGGTAGTCAGTAGTCAGTTGTCGATGGACGGCACAGAGGCCCCACAATGAGACGACTGCGTTCTACTGACTACTGGCCACTGACTACTGACTACTGAAAGGTTCATTCATGCCGGTCATGACCTATCGCGATGCCTTGCGCTCCGCGATGGCCGAAGAGATGGAGCGCGACGAGTCGGTCGTCCTGCTCGGCGAGGACATCGGGTTGTATGGCGGCACCCATCTGGTGACCGACACGCTGCTCGACAAGTTCGGACCGCGGCGGGTGATCGATACGCCGATCAGCGAGCTCGGGTTCACCGGCGCCGCGATCGGGATGGCGATGACCGGCATGCGGCCGATTGTCGAGATGATGACCTGGAACTTCTCGTTCCAGGCCGCCGACCAAATCATCCAGAACGCCGCCAAGCTGCACTATTTCTCCGGTGGCCAGGTGACAGTGCCGATGGTGATCCGCGGCCCGAACGGCGGCGGCGTCCAGCTCTCCGCCCAGCACACCCACAGCCTTGAAGGTTTCTACGGTCACTTCCCCGGCCTCAAGGTCGTCTCCCCAGTGACGCCGCACGACGCTAAGGGGATGATGACCACCGCCATCCGCGATCCGAACCCGGTCATCTTTCTCGAAGCCGGCGCCCTCTACGGCACCAAAGGCGAGGTACCGGACGAGGAGTACGCGGTTGAGTTCGGCACCGCCCGCGTCGCCCACGAGGGCGCCGACGTGACGTTGATCGCCTACGGCCGCCAGGTGAACATGCTGCTGCGCGTCGCGGAGCGGTTGGCCACGGACGAGAAGATCGAAGCGGAGATCATCGATCTGCGCACGATCCGGCCGTTCGACGAGAAGACGATCGTGGAGTCGGTCAAGAAGACGAACCGGGCGGTCGTCGTCCAGGAACAATGGCGCTGGTTCAGCGTGGCGAGCGAAGTCGCCGCCATCATCCAGGAACAAGCATTCGACTACCTCGACGCGCCGGTCGAGCGGGTCAGCGGAGCCGAGGCGCCCGCGCCGTACGCGCGCAACCTCGAGATCGCCGCCTTCCCCAGCGAGCAAGATGTCATCGACGCCGTGCGGCGCGTGGCGTACCGGGAGGCCTAGAGATGCCCACGGTGATCATGCCCAAGATGGGCGACGCGATGGAAGAAGGCACGCTCCTGCGCTGGCTGAAGCAGGTCGGCGAGGAGGTCGACGCCGGTGACGCCATCGCCGAAATCGAGACGGACAAAGTCACGCTCGAAATCGAAGCGGACGAAGCCGGCGTCCTGACCAAGACGCTGGTCGAGGAAGGGCAAACGGTCCCCATCAACACCCCAATCGCCACGATCGGCGACGACGCGGGTGAGGTTGAGGCCGTTGCCCAACCGGACGCCGCCGCGGCGCAGGCGCAAGCGGAACCGGCCACGGCCGAAGCGGCGGCCGCGCCGGCGGCGGCGCC
>JBOGUE010000223.1:0-3007 GCA_050695955.1 Thermomicrobiales bacterium
GCCGCGGGCGCCGCTGGCGCCGCTGGCCCGGCGCCGGCATCGAACCGGCAGGCGCTGGTGCAGCGAATGAGGCAGATGGCCGGCGAGCTAGAGCCGCCGGTGCAGACGGTCACCACCGGCTTCATGCCGGCGGTGGAGGAGATCTTCAGCGGCGGCAAGGGCGCGTCGTTCTCGGACCTGATGGCCAAGTTGGGCGAAGCGTGGTCGGCGGTCGAAGCCAAAATCCAGGAAGTGGGCGGGACGCTCGCCGATGAAGCCTGCCAATACTTCCTGCGGGATGCCGCCGATAGCGAGATTGGCGAGGGCGTCGGCTGGTTGGCCGGCACGATCACCTTCGAAGTCGTCCTGGCCATCCTCACCGCCGGCACCTACGAGGTTCTCAAGCCGCTGCAGGGCATCGCCAAGGTCCTGGATTGGACGGGCGAGGCCTTCGGCATCCTCTTCAAGTGGTTAGGAAAGGTCGGCGGCTGGGTGATGGACGGGCTGCGCGGCCTGCGCCGGCTGTTCGACAACGTCGGCGGCGCGGCCCGGCGTGTCCTGGATGCCATTGCCGAGTTCGGCCAAAAGTTGCTCCGCTACGCCGACGAGCTAATGGGTCGCGTCGGCCGAGAAGCGGCCGGTGAGGCCGGCGAACGCGGCGGCCGCCGCGCGGCCGGCGACGCCGCCGGGCGAGAGGGCCTGCAGCACGCCGATGACATCCCCGTTCGCCAGATGCCGAACGCCCAGCTGGCCGAAGCCGGCGTGCCGGTGCGCATTGGCGACGTCGATCACACACTCAAGCCAGTACGCATCGGTGATCAGGTCCAGATCTGGCTCTGCACCACTTGCGGCAACATGACCGAGAAGATCGACAACGTCCTGGCCCAGGTCTCCGACAGCGGGCCAACGAAGAGCCTGCACACGCGGTTGACGAATCTGCGCGCTCGCGTCCAGAAGCTCGAAGCCGACATCAACGCGGGCACCGTTAATATTCTCGAGATTCCGGCCAAGGCGAACCAGTTGGCCGCGGAGTTGGGCAATCTATCTAAAAAATTTCCGGGTTTCGACAGCGACCTCAATGTGCCCAAAATCACGCGCCCCGACGCGTCTGACTTCGCGGCCCTCGCCGACCGTCTCGGCTACGCGCGCACCGGCTTCCGCTCCCACGGTCAGCCAGTCTTCGAGCGCGGTGGACTGTTTATCACCCCCGACGTCGATTCCCACATCGGCGGCGTTTGGAAGATGGCCGACTCCGTGCGTAACCTTGGATCGAAGCGGACGCGCATGGGGACCTACGACGCGGATCTCAAACGCATCGGAGATTAATCATGTATCAGTGGCGGGTGACGAAGTACGATCCTCGTCTCCGTGACCGGCAGGGCAGATATCAGGGTGACGACTGGACGGCTGCCTCGGACATCGGCGGAGACTTCGGCGGGCGCACGCTCGGCCTCGACGAGTATCTATCGGTCGAAGACGCGTATGTGGCGACGGCCATGCACTTTCTGCGGGAGTCGGACCTCGACGGCTTGGCGGTAATCGATCTCGAGCTGGCCCCGATCGGCGCTCTCGGCAGCGAGTCCGCGCTGACTGGAATCCTCAGTCAGCAGCCGCCGCTCGCTGACGGGCAGTATCTGACGGGCGCCGACCTTGAGCGAGCGTGCCGTCTGAACCTCCGCTCGCTGCAGTGGTGCAAACTCGAGCAGCCCGGCCGGTTCTTTGCCCACTTCGGCCACGACTACTACATGTACATCGGCAGCATCGTGCCATGTCCCGAGTCAATCGCCTTCGCCGACCGATCCGGCCTGTTCGTCGAAGAGATGACGTCGCCGTATGGCGACGGCAGCCGATGACACCCACCCTCGGGGAGTTCGGGCATCCGTCCGCGCTACGTGCGCCTCCGCGTTCTGCCCGCCGCGAGACTCCCCGCGCACGTCGGGAATCTCCTCGGTTCTGATCGCCAGCGGCTCCCGGTAGAGGTAGCGGGCGGTGACGGCGGTGGGGACTTCGTGGAACTGACCAACGAGCGATGTTGACTGGCGATACGCTGCTTGGCGCCCGCGGCGGTGCGCATGCGTGATACGATCTGCTCGTGCTAAGGAGGACTGCATCCAATGATAGTCAAGGGCAAGACGGTCAAGGTGCCTTCGGGCAGCGACATCGCGATCCTGCTCGCACGAGCGGCGGACACGCCGGTCGTGATTGAGTCAGATGGGGAGCGGTTTCGCGTCGTCCGCGAGGACGAAGATATTTGGGCCGGCTACGATCCGGATGCGGTACAGGCCGCGTTTGACCGCGCCTTCGGCATTCTCGTCGGAATCGATCGCGAAGCGCTGAAGGCAGAACTTCGTGAGCAGCGGGAACAAGACAGTCCGGGTCGGCCAGCATAGGTTATGCCGTATCTGCTGGATACTGATGTTGTCATTGACTACCTGGATCGAGACGTTCAAGCCAGAGAGGTCATCGATCCCCTGATTCAGTTCAGAGTTGCCATCAGCATGATCACCTACCTCGAAGTGTTCCAAGGTGTCCTTGAGAACCCGGACCCGATCAAGGCAGAGGCAGAGTTCGAGACATTCCTCGAAAGGGTTCCGATCCTCCCACTTTCTGCGGCAGTTGCTCGTAGATGTGCTGGTTTGCGCAGGGATCTTAAGCGGCGCAGCAGACGGGTGCGCTCACGAGTCCTGGACCTCATCATTGCTGCCACGGCGCTTGAACATGACTTGACGCTGGTGACGCGCAACAAAGCCGACTACGACGACATCCCCGACCTCGACCTCTTCTGAGATTACGCACTCCATCGACAAACGGCATTGGGTCCTGGTTGCTACGGCTCGGCGTGTGTGCCGCTCATCTCGACGGCAGCCGGACGAGAGGCGTGCGACTCCAGCACCTTTGACAGATCGCCGCCGTCGACGATGGGCGAATCGCGGTAGAGGTAGCAGGCGGTGACGGCGGTGGGGTCGGTGCGGAAGAGGGACGGCGCCTTTTCGACGCAGATCGGCATCGCGTGCGGACAGCGCTCGTG
>JBOGUE010000224.1:0-2929 GCA_050695955.1 Thermomicrobiales bacterium
CGTTTGTTGTTCCTGCCCCGCGTGCGTTAGATGCGTTGCAGATGGGTGATTTTGAAGCCGTCGTCGTATTTAAGACCGTAGCCCAAGAGACGGTCGCCGGCAATGTGGGCCGCCCAAATAAGTGCGAGGGATGTGGCGAGGGACGAACCGGCAAACCCAAGGAAGACGAGTGCGCCTGGTGCGATAAATGCATGCGCCAGATTGTAGGAGAGGGCGCCGACGCGACTACCGGCGAAGTAGCCCAAGGCGGAGAGGTCCGGCGCGAGGATGAGGAGGGCGAAGAGGAGCCAGGAGCCGTCGTGGCGCTCGTAGAGGCCCATCACCACGGCGAGCAGCACGAGCGACTCCATCCGCAGCAATCTGGCGGGCGTCAACACCTTCATGCGGCATCGCTCGGAGCAAAAGCAAAAGAAAGGTCCCGACGAACCGCGCTTTCGAATCCTCCCCGCGTCGACCGCCTCCGCTGCACGTCGCCCCGCAACGCGTGCATCTTCGGTGACCGACCCCGAATCCGACCCGGTCCCGAACGAAACCCCGCAGCTTCGTCCGCCGTTGCCGGTTCTGGTGAGAAGAAACCCGGAGCCACTAGCTCATCGGGACTGTACGAACACAATAGCCGTACGGAGTGTCCGTGTCAAGGGGGTTGGGCGGGCAATTTCTGAGCAATCTGGAAACGACGGTGGCTACGCGCATTCTAACCCATCTCTCACTGTTGCGCGCGTTACGCCGCGTGCGGTGTCCGTTCGTATGTCAGACCCCAGACGGCCGCGTGCTCCTCAACCCCGATTGCGAAGTCGGCGTCGAAAATTTGCTGAATGCGGCGGATGTTGATCGGGTCGGTGAGGATCAAGCCGAGCTCGCGATTCTCGTCGAGCGAGGTCTGAGTCAGGTTCTGCGACCCCACAAAGGCCCGTTGGCCATCGGCCAGCAGCATCTTGGCGTGGATGTACGGGTTATCGACGAGGCGAACCTCGACGCCGGCGGCCGCTAACTCCAACCGGATCGGATCGCTCTCGAACGTCTCAGTCGACATGATCAGCCGGACGGTCACGCCGCGCTCGACCGCGCCTTGCAGTGCGTCGACGATCTCCAGATCACGCACGACCTCCGCGTAAACGTCGAGTGATCGTTGCGCGCTATCGATCAGCGCCAGGAGCTCCGAGCGGCTGTTAATCGGGCTGACAATGAGCGGACCGTCCGGCGGTTCTCCCCCGGACCAGTCGGCGTCGAAGATGCCCGCTGCTTGTGCAACATGGGCGGGTTCGGTCGTGATCACTCCGAAGTCGCGATTAGCGCGAAAGGCATTGCCCGAGAGGTTGAGATTCATGATCAGGGCCGTTCGATTGTCGACGGTCATGGTCTTGATGTGGACGAACGAGAACTCGCGTGGTCCCCATTGCACTTCGATCCCGGCGTCCTGCAGGCGAGCGACGACGGCGGGTTCATCGCCCCCTCCGCCGAACGGATGCTGTTCAATCATGACGCGCACCCGCACTCCGCGCGCCGCCGCGCCTTCGAGCGCGGCGATGATCTCATCGTCGGTGAGGATGTAGACCTCGAGATCGATCGTGCGCGTGGCGGACCGGATCTCCGCCAGGACCGGCTCGCGACCGTCTTCCGGCTCGACGAAGAGGGCGACGCTGCCCTCGCCGGCGACCACGGTCGGCGCCAGCGCCGGTTCGTTGTCCGTCCAGGATGGAAGCGCGCCAAGCGCATACGCCCACCCGATGATGGCCACCGCGACGAGCAGCCAGATGACGAGCAGGCGGCGACGGCGTCGGGTCAAGCGCATCGGCGTCCGATGATCCCTCTCAGGAGCCTAAATACCGTTGCGCTCCCGCCAGGATGAAATCTCGGCTCGGTGTTCTTCGTAGTGGTCGAACGTTTCGACGCCGACCGACTTGGCGTCGAGGGCCGGCAGTTGCCGAAAGATCGACAGCATGCGCTCGTGCGTCTCGTTGAGCTCCCGCCAGACTTCCGCGAATGACCGGTCCTTGCTGGCGGCGGCTTCGCGCACGTTCATCGCCCGCCAGTCGATTTTCGGAGAGGACTCACCCAACGCGTCACGTTGGGCTTCGATCTCAGCCTGACCGTCCCAGAAGGCGATGTGGGCGACGAGGTCCTTCACCGACCATTCGCCGCAGACGGGTTCGGTGAGACGGTCCGCGGGGATGCCGTCGAACACCTGTAACAGTGTCGCCCACCGCTCGTCGAGCAAGCGCAGCGCCTCGATTTTGCCCTCAGGTGTTGGGTGACGCTCTTGTTCCTCGCTCATACAGATTCCTCCCTTCAGGGGTAACGTACCACGTTGGAAGGTGGTCAATTCGACGTGAAAATGGGAGACCTGCTTGTTGTTAGAACGGCCAGGCCCGGGAGATCAGTCTCCCGGGCCTGGTCCTTGACGCTGCAATCGCGCAAATGCAAGACACTACGCGGCTTTGACCGCGGCAATCAGTTGCGTCATCGAGGCCTTCGCGTCGCCGAAGAGCATCGAGGTCTTCGGGTCGTGGAAGAGTTGGTTTTCGATCCCGGCGAAACCGGCTTTCATGCTCCGCTTGAGGACGATGATGCTGCGCGACTGATCGACGTTAAGGATCGGCATACCGTAGATCGGGCTACTCGTGTCGCCGCGGGCGGCCGGATTCGTCACGTCGTTGGCGCCGATCACGAGCGACACGTCGGTATTCGAGAAGTCGTCGTTGATCTGCTCCATTTCGTAGAGGTCGTCGTAGGAGACATTCGCCTCGGCGAGTAGGACGTTCATGTGGCCGGGCATGCGGCCCGCCACCGGATGAATCGCGTAGCGAACGTCGACGCCCCGCTCCCCGAGGATGTCGGCCAGCTCGCGCACCGCGTGCTGTGCCTGCGCCACCGCCAGACCGTATCCGGGCACGATGATGACGCGCTCGGCGTAGGCGAGCTGGACGGC
>JBOGUE010000225.1:0-7188 GCA_050695955.1 Thermomicrobiales bacterium
GGTGAGGGCTGCTCCTTTACCCGCTTGACGCCCTTCCCGGTCGGTTCTACGATGCCCATCGCCGTCAGGAGGGCAGCGCGCGATGGTGATTGCAACTGAAACCCGGCCGGAAACGCTCGACGAGACAGTGGCGCGGTTGCGCTGCGTTGATACGGACGTCCACAACGATCTGCCGAGCTATCAGGAGTTGCAGCCGTTTCTGGCGCCGGAGTGGCATCCCTGGCTGGAAGCGGGCGGTCCCGGTACCGCCAGCCGGTATTACGCGAATACCGGGTCAGGGCGGATGGACGACGCGGTGCGGGAGGAGGACGGTCTTTGCGCCGGTGATCCCGATTGGGTCGTCCAGCAGTTGATGACCAAGTACCGGATTGACCTCGGGGTGCTGACCGGGTCGACGATCGGCCTTTCCGTGCAGCACAACGACCGCTTTTGGACCGCGGTAGCCAGTGCCTACAACGATTGGACGCTGGAGAAATGGGTCCGGCCATACCAGTGCTTCAAAGGGTCGAGCCTGGTCGCGCCGCAATACCCCGCGGGCGCGGCGGCGGAGATCCGGCGGTTGGGTCGTGATCCCGGCATGGTCCAGGTGATCATGGCGAGCGCGGCGCGCATCCCGTATGGCAACCGCGTCTATTGGCCGATCTACGCGGCGGCGGTCGAGCACGACCTACCGGTCGCGATCCACGTCGGGGCCGAAGGCACCGGCGTGGCAAACCCGCCGACGAGCGTTGGTTATCCGTCGACGTACATCGAATTCCATACAGACCACTCGCTGACGATGATGGCGCACTGCGTCAGCCTCGTCACCGAAGGGGTGTTCGAGGAGTTCCCGACCCTCAAATTCGCCTTCATCGAGGGGGGAGTCTGCTGGGCGCCGCACGTGATGTGGCGGCTCGATCGGCTGTACCCGCGCTTCAAGGCCGAGGCGCCGCACCTGAAGCGGCTGCCCAGCGAGTATGTGCTCGCCAACTGCTACTTCAGCACCCAACCGATTGAAGAGCCAGGGAACGGTCGGCACCTGCTGGCGATGTTCGACATGCTGCATGCCGAGAGGACGGTCGTCTTCGCCAGCGACTATCCGCATTGGGATTTTGATAACCCGCTGGCGGCCTATACATTCATCCCGGCAAACCGCCGCGATCTCAAGCGCCGGATCTTCGTCGACAACGCCGTCGACCTCTATGGGCCGCGCCTCCTGGCCGCCCATTAGGATGTTGGACGGAGTCGATGGGCAGCACTACTCCCGTTGTTGAACGCGAACGGGCGGAATCGCTTCGCCTCCAGACGATCGACGTCGACCTGCATCATCAGATCGCGGATTGGAGCGCGATCGCGCCTTTCGCACCGGCCGGCTTGCGCCACCGCTTTACCCGCAAGAGCGGTCCGCCGCTGGCGCGCCACGGTTTTCGCCACATCGGAGCCGTGGAGAGCAACCGTGACGAACCGGTGGCGTCGGCGCGCGACCCGAACGAGGTCAAGGAAACCTACCTTGACCGCCGTGGGGTGGACATCGCGATTCTGACCGGGAGCCTGTTCAGCCTGGGTGTCCAACCAAACGCCGATCTGGCGACGGCGGTCGCCGGCGCGGTCAACGATTGGACGCTGGAAACTTGGGTGCGGCCGTTCGATTGCTACAAGAGTTCGATCCTGATTGCGCCGCAGGACCCGGTGCGGGCGGCGGCCGAGATCGACCGTCTCGGCGGTGACCCCGGCATGGTGCAAGTGCTGATGGGGAGTGCCAGCGAGTCGCCGTTCGGTCGTCGGGCGCACCACCCGATCTACGAGGCGTGCGTGCGACACGACCTGCCGCTGGCGCTGCACATTGGCGGCGAGGGGGCGGGGATGTCGCCGCCGGCCACGGCCGTCGGGCACCCGTCGACGACATTCGAATGGTATGGCGCGCTGCCGCAGAGCTACATGGCGCACCTGATGAGCATGGTCACGGAAGGGGTTTTCGAGCGATTTCCGTCGCTCATGGTCGTGCTCTATGAAGGGGGCATATGCTGGCTGCCGCACGTGATGTGGCGGTTCGACAAGAACTGGAAGGCGCAGCGCTCGGAGACGCCGTGGGTAAAGGAACCGCCCAGCGCATACATCCGGCGCCACGTCTATTCGACGACCTACCCGCTCGAAGCCGTGCCGAATTCGGCCTACCTGCACGAGATGCTGGAGATGATCGAGGCGGAGCGGACGCTGCTCTTCTCAAGCGGCTATCCGGATTGCGACTACGGCGACCCCTTTGAGATGCTCGGCGACCTGCCGGCCGCGATGATGCGGCGGGTCAAGGTCGAGAACGCGCTGGCCGTTTACGGCGAGCGCCTGCTGGCCCCGAATCGGTGAGGCGCTGAGCGATGGCGAGCCATGTTATCGCGCGCATCGACGAGATTCCGCCGGGCGGTCGCAAGATCGTCCGCCTTGAAGGGCGCGAGGTTGGCGTCTTTAACCTCGACGGCAGCTATTACGCCCTGAAGAGCTCGTGCCCGCATCAGGGCGCGCGAGTTTGCCTGGGCAAGATCGTCGGTACGGCGCTCCCCTCCGACGTCTACGAGTTCGAATACGGCTTGGAGGGGCGTATCCTGCGCTGCCCGTGGCACGAATGGGAATACGACATCACCACCGGCGCATCAGTCTTCGACCCGACGGTCCGCATCAAGGCCTATCCGGTCGCCGTAACGGGCGGCGACGTAGTCGTGACGATTGAATAGGTGATGGGTGATGGGTAGTGGACATCGTTATCCACTACAACTCCGAGTGTGGTTTTGAGGAGGTGGCGCTGATGCTCGCGCGCCGCCTTTTCGCGGAGTTCGACGAGCAGATTGATTCGCTCGCATTGATTCCTGTCGCAGAGGAAGAGTTTGACCTTTGGCTCAATGGATGCCTCGTGCATTCATTGAGTCAATCCGGTCAGCCGCCGCGTGTTGCGGATATGCTTAGGGTCGCGGAGATTGACGAATTGGATGGAGAGTCAGGAACGTGACGATGAGACGCGACGGGGCGCTCGACAGTGATCCGATCCTCTCCGAGATCGTGCGACGAGTGGTCGATGCCCTGCGACCTGACCGCATTTATCTCTTTGGCTCCAAGGCACGGGGCGATGAAGGGCCAGACAGCGACTACGATCTGATGGTCGTCGTCCCTCACGCCGATGAACCCGGCTATCGCCTCGCCCAGCAAGCGCATAGCCTCATCTGGGGCATTGGCACGTCCGCCGATATTCTGGTCTGGAGCCGGGAGGCGTTCGACAGCCGTCTTCATTTGAAAGCCTCGCTGCCTGCGACGGTAGCGCGCGAGGGGAGGCTACTCTATGCCGCCTGATCCGCGGCGGGTGGCGGACACCGAGGGCTGGCTGAAGCGAGTCGAAAGCGACCTCCGTGCGGCCGAAGTCGACTTGGCTGCCGTCCCCGCCTTGCTCGGCGATTCGGCGTTCCATAGCCAACAGGCTGTCGAAAAGGCGCTTAAGGCACTTCTCACGTGGCATGACATTCCGTTTCGCAGAACACATGACCTTGCTGAACTCGGACATCAATGTGCCCTGCTCGACGCCTCGATCGAGCCGATCTGCAGGCGTGCCGAGCGGCTAACCGCCTTCGCCTGGGTCTTTCGCTATCCAGGAGATGTCGAAGAACCAACGCGCCAGGAAGCGGAAGACGCGCTCGCCTTAGCTCACGAGGTACATGCCGCGGTTCTTCAGCGGCTCCCGGAAGCTGGACGTTCGTAGTCACCGAATTCAGCCGTTCTGTGGTCTGAGTTACCTAATGAATCCGTGTTGCCCAGACCCCGCAAGTGTGATAGCGTGGCTACGGTTCAGGCGAAATGCATAAAAGGAGGCATCATGGCAAGCTCCCTGCACAGGAGGCTTTCTCGGCGTCGGTTCGTTGGGGTTTCGGCGGGCGTGGCGGCGGCGGCCTACGGGTTGTCGAGCGCGTCGCATCGCGCGGCGGCGCAGGAGGCCGCTGGTCCGGGCGCGACGGTCGGTTCAGACTTCGTGCTGAAGGCGCCGGAGGAGAACGCGAAGCGCGGCGGGGTGCTGAAGATCGCCGGTCTCGGCGATCAGGCGCACTACGACATCGACCAGTCGCCGAGCATCTCCAACCTCTACCCGCAATCTCCGATTTACGACAACCTGATTCGCTTCAACCCGCTCGACGGGGGACAGACGATTATCCCGGACCTGGCCCAGAGCTGGTCGATGAGCGAAGATGGGTTGAACTACACCTTCAACCTGCGCGAGGGCGTGACCTGGCACGACGGCACGCCGTTGACGGCGGACGACGTCGTCGCAACCTTCGACCGCCGCCGCAACCCGCCGGAAGGCGTGGTGAGCATCCGGCAGGGTCTCTATGACGCGGTGACCGAGATTCAGGCGGTCGATCCCCAAACGGTGACCTTTGTCCTGAGCGAGCCGCGCCCATTCTTCTTGGAGGCGCTGGCGACGGGCTGGAGCGTCGTCTTACAAAAGGCGTCGCTCGATGCCAACAACGGCGACCTCCGGCGCGTGCAGGACTCCCCTGGCACCGGACCGTATCGCTTCAGTTCGCAGGAATCCGCGGTTAAGTGGGTCGTTGAGCGGAATCCGGACTACTGGAACCAAGAGCTGCCCTACGTCGATAGCATCGAGCGCATCCAGATTCCGGTGGCGAAGGATCGCGGCACCGCCGTCCTGACCGGTGACGTCGACTTCGCCGACCACGTGTCGGTCGATGTCTATGAGGAGGCGCTCAATCGGCCGGACGAGGTTGGGGCGATCATGAACCCGGCCACCTGGGCCTTCACCGTCACCTTCAATGCCCAGAAGCCGCCGTTCGACGACGCGCGCGTACGCCGCGCCGTTCACCTTGCCGTCGATCGTTATGCGTTGGCCGAAGCCTACGCGCAGTCGGACAACATCATCGTCGGTTCCCGCTGGTGCCATCCCAGCAGTCCGCTGGCGACGCCGCGGGAAGAGGTTCTCAAGCTCCCCGGCTACCGCCCCGAGCGCGAGGAAGACATCGCTGAGGCGCAGCGGCTGATGGCCGAGGCCGGATTCGCCGATGGTGTGCAGGACGTTGTTCTGCTCATGCGCGGCACGACCGGCGCCGGCGTCGACATCTATGGCCCGGCGGTGCAGGACTTCATGCGCCGCAACCTCAATATCGAGTCGACGATCCAACCGGTGGACGGCACGGTCTACTTCGACATCGTCCGCGGCGGCGAATTCAACCTCACCGTCGGCGTCCCGGCCGGCGCGATCAACGACCCCTCCGACTACTGGTCGCAGTGGTTCAAGACCGGCGCCCCGCAGAACTATGGCGGTTACTCCAACCCGGAGTTCGACGACCTGCTGGCCCAGATCAGCCGCGAGCTGAACGTCGATACGCGCCGCGATCTCGTGCGCCAGGCGGAGGACCTGCTCGACCAGGAATGCCCGATGTTCTTCCACGGCTGGGGCAACTTGCCGCGCATCTGGCGGCTCGACATGCACGGCATCGAGCAGCACGTCCTCGGCACCTACATGGCCTACCGCTACGACACGCTCTGGCTTGATCGCTAAGGCGGAAGACGGAAGGCGGGAGGCGGAACGACGGCGTGATTCCTTGCCGCCTTCCGCCTTCCGCCTTCCGCTTCCGTTGGGGCGCCTATGTACCGCTATGTCATGCGGCGGATCGTCGTCAGCATTCCGACGCTGATCGGGGTCACGCTGCTGATCTTCGGGGTGATGCGGATCTTGCCCGGCGACCCGACGTCGGTCATGTTCGGCACTGCCACCTTGACCGTGCTGAGCGAGTCAGATCAGCAGCGTTTCCGCGAGGATCTCGGTCTCGAAGACCCGCTCTACCAGCAGTATTTGAGCTGGATGGGGGATATTGCGACCGGCGACCTGGGACGGTCGTTCTGGCGCACCGACTCGATCAGCGACATGATCCTCAACCGAGGGCCGATCAGCGTCCAGATCGCGCTGATGGCGATCGTCATCTCCTGGATGATCGGCGTGCCGCTCGGTATCCTCAGCGCGGTCAAGCGCAATTCGTTGCGAGACAACGCGATCCGCGGCTTCGCGGCGATCTTCCTGGCAATCCCCGAGTTCTGGCTTGCCGTCGTGGTGATCCTGATCGGCGTGCTCTACTTCTCGTGGCGGCCGCCGGTCGAGCTTGTCTATCTCTGGGAGGATCCGTGGACCAATCTCCAGATGACGATTGGGCCGGCATTGGCGATGGGAGCGGTGGCCGGCGCCTATCTGACGCGGATCACGCGCTCGTCGGTTCTGGAGGTTTTTCATTCGGACTACGTGCGCACGGCGCGGGCGAAGGGATTGCAGGAGCGGTTCGTCCTCGCCCGGCACGTCTTCCGGACCGCGATCTTGCCGATCATCACGCTCTCGGGGTTGACGCTGGCCGGGCTGCTGGGCGGGTCGGTCGCGGTCGAGCAGGCCTTCTCCGTGCCGGGCCTGGGCACCGCCTTGGTCAAGGCGCTCTCCGAGCGAGACTATATGGTGATCCAGAACCTGGTGCTGCTGTACGCCGTGATCTTCACGGTGATGAATTTGCTCGTGGACCTGGCCTATGGCTGGCTTGACCCACGCATCCGCTATGAGTAGCCCGGCGCGGGGTCGATCCCGCGCCGGCGCCTTGATGCGTGTCGCTCGGACATCGCCGATGGCGGCGGTGGCGGGCGTGCTGCTGCTGACGATCATCTTGGTCGCAATCTTCGCGCCGATCGTGGCGCCGTACGATCCGCTCGAAGGCGACTATTCGGCGATCCGGCAGTCGCCGTCGACCGCGCATTTATTCGGCACGGACGATATCGGGCGCGACGTCCTGAGCCGGATCATCTACGGGGCGCGTGTTTCGCTGATCGTCGGCTTCGGGGCGGTGCTGCTTGGCGACACGTTCGGCTTGATTACCGGCATCGCCAGCGGCTATTTTGGCGGCAAGACGGATCTCATCAGCCAACGACTGCTCGAGATCTTGCTCGCCTTCCCCGGTCTGATTCTGGCGACGATCTTCGTCGTCGCGTTGGGCACGGGTCTGCAGACGGTCAT
This sequence comes from Thermomicrobiales bacterium, assembly GCA_050695955.1. Classification (GTDB taxonomy): domain Bacteria; phylum Chloroflexota; class Chloroflexia; order Thermomicrobiales; family UBA6265; genus JBOGUF01. The sequence continues at coordinate 7,019 of JBOGUE010000225.1, forward strand.
CATCGCGATCGCGGTGACGCGCATTCCGGCTTGCAATCGGGTTGTGCGCGCGGTTGCCCTCTCGATCAAGAACATGGATTTCGTCGAGGCGGCGCGCGTCTCGGGCGCTACGCCGCTGCGGATTATGGTCCGCCACGTCGCGCCGCAGACGATCGCGCCGTTTCTGGTGG
>JBOGUE010000226.1:0-4384 GCA_050695955.1 Thermomicrobiales bacterium
GCCAGCGACTCCGGCCGCACCAGGAATCGCGTCCAGCGATGGGCAGCGACGGTGCGCTCGGTATCCTCCTGCTGGAAGACGTAGTGGCCGTGGACGTTGGTCATCACGGCCGGCTCCTGACCCTCGACGTTCGGCGGCGGCGCCCAGTACCACTCGAAGTCGTCGATGCCGTCGAGCGAGGCCGGGCGGACGCCGGCGCCCTGCGCCGGGTAGGTGGCGGCTTTGCGCTCCAAGAAGAGGCGGTCGGCTTCGGCTGCCTTGCGCACCGCCGAGCCGGGCACGGCAACCTTATGTTCCTGCTCCAGGGCGACGAGCCACTCCAACCCGGCCACACCCTCCGGGCTGTTGAGGATGACGGCCGTCTCGTCCTCGTTGAAGAGGCGAGCGCCGAAGCCGAAGAGGAATTGGGTGACGTGGTAGTGGATGTCGGTCATGAGGACGGTGCCGTAGATATCGGGCGAGCCGTCGTTATTCGTGTCGACGGTCGTCCGCTTGAACGCCTCCAAGCAATCGTCCATCGACCAGCGGCGCGTTTCGCCCGTGGGTAGAAGGTCACCGGCGCCATGCTCCTTCCAGAGCGTGGCATTGATCTGGATGCCGCCGCCGAAGGAGAGCCGCCAGGGCCAAAGGAAGTTCTGGCCATCGAAGCTTGACTCGGCGGCGACTGCCTGCACGAGATCCGCTCGCTCTTCGTCCGACATGTACTCGTCGATTGGGGAGAGCGCGCCCAGTGGGATGTACTTGGCAGCTTCGGAGACCGGCCCTTGCACCACGTCCGGCGGGATGCCGGCGACCAAAGACGAGTCGATCTTGGCGAACCAACTTTGGTCGTGGGGCAGGTATTCGAGCTTGACGGTGATGTCGGGCTCGACCTTCTTGAACTCCTCGATGTTCCAGTCGAAATATTCGATGACGTTTTCTTGCTGGTCCGGTGGCACCCGCGTCATCGTGTCCTTGTCGAGCGGCAGGCTGCTGTAGACCCAGTGGACGACCTCCTGCCCACCCTGGGCGGAGATGATGGCCGGGACCGAGAATACCTTGGAACGGGCGGCGGGTGCGGCGATGGCGCCAGCGGCCGGCAATAGCAGCGCGGCGGCCGGGGCGATGCCGAGCGCGCGGACAAGCTGGCGACGTGAATAACGAGGGATGCGACGAGAGGAATTCATCTGCTCCTCCTGAGTGCGAGTACCGAGTGCCGAGTGCCGAGTGCCCAGTGGTGAGGTGGGTGGTGGGTGTCAGGTGCTGGGTTCGATCACCTCCTCTGTGATGGCGCTAGAACTGGCGGCGCAGGGGTTCGACCCATCGGCGGAGCAAGAGTGCGTTGCGTTCGCGGGCGTCGGCGAAGAGGCAGCGGGTCAGGGTTTCGGCCCGCTCGCCGTCGCGGGCGAGGATCGCCTCGCCAATATCGCGGTGAGCGGCGGTTTGGGCGGCGATGCGGGCGGGGGCCGGTTCCTCGCGCAGGTGCATGTGGCGGACGCGCTCGATCAGCGGGTAGACCATCGCCGCGATCTGGGTGAGCTTCGGATTCCGCGCCGCGTCGCGGATCGCCTCGTGGAATCGCGCATCGGCGACGACCCAGACGTCGAGTTCGGCCGCCTCGCCGGCGGCCGAGAGTTGGTCGATGGCGGCCCGCAATCAGATCGCGCTGTCGTCGGTGAGCCGCTCGGCGGCGAGGCGGCAGGCGAGCCCTTCCAGGCATTCGATGAGCAGATAGGCATTTTCGACGTCTTTGACCGAGAGGCTGGCGACGGCGAGGCCGGCGCCGGAGGTAACGACCAACCCGGCGCCTTGCAAGCGGCGGAGCGCCTCGCGGACGGGCGTGCGGCTGACGCCGAGCTCGCGCGCGAGCGCGCTCTCCGAGATGGCCTGTCCTGGCTGGCAGCGCAGCGTCAGGATGTGTTCGTGGATCGCGGCATAGACTTGATCGGCTAGGTCGCCCCCGCGGGCAGCAGCGTCCACCATGGGATCGTTCCCCGCATTTGCATACGTAGATGTATCCTGCGATGTATTCACCCTATCACGCGAGGCGGCAGATGTCAATCGTTTTCGCAAGGCTGAGAGTTTGTCACGATTGGTGAGGGGAACGTCCGGCCGTCGTTCGTAGGGGACCTGCGCCCTCCCATCGGGCGAAGGTCGATACGCCGCGATAGCGGCCGTCACATCCTCACGGACGGGGCCGCATCCGTGTGGTCGCACGGGCCGCTGACGCGGCATATCGCGCTGCGCGCGATGGGAGCGGAGTCCGGCGCGGGTCCCTCCCCTACGTACGACGGCGGGGCGTGTGCGCCTAGGGCATCAAACGTGTTGGGCGAACCAGCCGATGGTGTCGTTCCAGGCGGTGAGGGCTTGCTCCTCGTTGTAGCGGGGGCCGGTGTCGTTGTGGAAGGCGTGCTGGGTGTCTGGATAGATATTGATTTGGTAGGTAACGCCGGCGGCGTCGAGGGCGGCTTGCAGGTCGGCCTGGCCTTCGTTGGCGAAATCGTCCGGGTCGTCGGAGTAGACGCCGAGGACTGCCGCCTGGATGTTCGGCACCTGATCGAGCGGCGGTGGCGGGCCGTAGTAGGGCGCGGCGGCCTTCAGCTCGGCAATCTGGGTGGTCGCGCGCCAGGTGATGCCGCCGCCGAAGCAGAAGCCGGTCATGGCGACGCGGGTGACGTCGGCCGTCGCTTGCCCGGCGTAGTGGGAGAGCGCTGCCTGGAAGTCGCCGACGTGACGCATGGGATCGGCGTCGGTCAGGGTGCCGGGGATGGCCGAGGGGTCGGTGATGGCGGCGGTGCCGCCCTCTCGGCTGAGGAGATCGACCGCGCAGGCCAGGTAGCCCTCGACGGCGTAGCGGCGGGCGACGTCGCGGATGTGGTCGGTGAGGCCGCGGTGCTCGTGGCAGACGAGGACGACTGGGAGCGCCCGCCGCCGATGGGAGAGGCCATCGCCGCCGCTGGCGTCGCGGCGGACTCGCCGGAGGGCAGGGCCTGGTAGGCCATGATCGTCGAGCCGTCTTCGGCCGGGAAGGTGATCTCTTCGGCGATGACGCGAGGGTCGTCCGCCGGGACAGAGATGGGGCTTTGCGGCTCGGTCGGGCCGGTCGGGGTTGCCTCTTGCGCGTAAGCGGCGCGGGTGGCCGGGGTGACGCCGAGCGAGGTGAGGACCGTCGCCGTCGCCGCGACGCCGCCGGTGATGTGGAGGATACGGCGGACCATGTCGCGCCGCGACAGGAGGCCGTCCTGGTAATCCTCGACGAACTCGTGGACGAGGTACCGCTGCAGGTCGGTCAACTGAACCATCGACTGACTCCCTCCTCTGGTCACGCGGCGCGTCACGCGCCTCGATACGCCCGATAGGTCGCGAGTCCCACGATGAGGAACACGAGCAGGAACGGCATCACGTTCCCTCCCTTGTCATGTGCGACCGGGCGCCGCCGGTCACCACCGCACGATGCCGGCCACGATTGCGGTCGTCGCCGGCGATCAACGCTGGGGAGGGTGCGGGAACCGGACCCGGCGCCGCGGCCGATCGGCCCCCAGACCGGCCATCGGGGCGCCGGACCCGGCTCAGTTCCCCCGCGGTCGCGCTAGTCGCCCCGGTCCGCGGGACCAACCGCGACGTGCAACACCCTGCGCGCGACCGCCCCAATCGCAGATTAGCGGCGGCGACTGAGAGCGCCATGAGACAAAGCTGGGAAAACGCTGGGAATGGGACGGCAGGAGTCCACTACGCACTACGTAGACCCTACCGAGTCATCTCCGCGAAGGATTCAGTCGTTCATACGATGCGCGCCCGACTATTGGCGTGGATGATGGTCACAGGCGCATCGGGCGACGAACGCTCGCGTCACGGCGGAGGTCGCGTATGCATGGTCTACCTGTTGGTCAGACTACCTAAACCGGGTTCGGTCGCCGCTCCGTCGAGCTACCGCGTTCACCGTCTTCCGCGCCCCGGCTCTTCGTAATTTGCGTCATGCGCTACGGCACAGGAGACTCCTTTATGGCCGTGAACTTCATCTCCTTTGTCAGCTCGCTCGTCTATGGCGACCTCGGCACGGCGGAACTGGGACCGCCGCCGGCCGGCACGTCGAACCACCTCGATTGGACACTCGACTTCCTCCCGGCCAGCGGCGGCTCGGCGGTGACCGGGAACCAGTTTCTGGCGCATCATCTCGACGTCATGCTCGACCGTTACGAGGCGTGGCGAGGGATGCACTTCCTGCCGCCGGTCCGCCCCTGGGACGGCTCCGACGTTTTCCCCGACAACGACCCGGCGACGTCGCCGGTCGGCCCGACGGTGCCGGCCGCCCTCAACGGCAGTCCCTTCCCCGCCGGCTGGACGACCAACGACCTCGGCAACGCGGCGCGCACCTACTACAACCAGGTGCGCAACTACTTCAGCC
>JBOGUE010000227.1:0-5625 GCA_050695955.1 Thermomicrobiales bacterium
GTACGTGCATCAGCACGGCGTCGAATACATGGAAAACGAAGTCGAGCAAACGCCCGGCCTCCCGCCCTGGGAGACGACCGTGATGGAACGACTGCATGCGACCGGCTATGCCACGGCGGCGTTCGGCAAGATCCACATGCTCCCGCCCAAAGGCTTCGACGAGATGCAGCTGACGCTGGGCAAAGGCGCCCGCTGGACGGAGGCGGAGGGTTCACCGCTCGGTCCCGCGCAGCTCGGACCGGTCTATGCCGAGTGGCTGGAGCGGAAGCGCCCCGGCGCCTACGAGTCGATCTACGCGCAGCGCCGGCTACCCGAATACCGCGACCAGGCCACCGCGATCGTCAACACGCTCGCTACCGACGAATACGTCGACTATTGGGTCGCGGAGAACACGATCGACTATCTGGAGCGGCCGGACGCCGGCGACGAGCAGCCGTTCTTCGTCTGGTGCGGCTTCTGCGGTCCCCACACCCCCTTCGACCCGCCCGAACCATACGCGAGCCTCTACGACCAAGCAGACGTCCCGCTCTCCCCCCTGCTGCACGCCCGCCAACGCAACGTGACCCCGAGCGACCAGCCGAGTCGATTCGACCGCGCGGACGGCGAGCAGGTTGCCCGCAAGATCACCGCGTACTACTGGGGCATGGTGACCTTCATCGACGACATGGTCGGCAAGATCATGGACGTGCTCACCCGGCGCGAGTTGTGGGCCAACTCGCTCATCCTGTTCACCAGCGACCACGGGGAGATGCTGGGCGACTACGGGCAGCTCGGCAAGGGGAACTTAACGGAGCCGGTGATCAACGTGCCCTGCATCGTCGTGCCGCCGGGCGGCGAGCCGCCGGCAGACGGCCGCCAACGCCGCACCGACCGCCTGGTGGAGCTGATCGACCTCGCCCCGACCATGCTCGACTTCGCCGGCATCCCGCGGCCCGACGCGCTGCCGGGTAGTAGCCTCCGCCCGCTGCTGACGCCAGGGACCGATCCATCACAGGCGCCGCCGTCGAAGGATGCGGTGCTCTGCGAATATGTCTCAAATGACCGGCAGACCCGCCGCGCCTGCCTGCGCACCAGCCGGTACAAATACATCGCCTCCGGCAGCGATCGACCGGTCGAGTTCTACGACCTCCATGAGGACCCGCGAGAGCTGGTGAACGTCGCCGCCAATCCCGCGTATCAAGCAGAGGTGCATCGCCACGCGGAGCTCCTGCTCCATCGCCTGATGACGACCACGCCGTTCCCGTGGAACTCCGATCAGGCGTCGCGGGACCGAGAGCGATTCGACTCGTTCGGTCGCCCCATCACCTCGCACGATTGAGAGCAGGCTTCCCAGGGTTGGAAACCCTGGGCTGAACCTACAAACCCCCTCCGGGGTTACGGAAAGGGACCTGCCGGTCACAGCCCTGGAAGGGCTTCGTAGGTTCAGCCTCCGGTTTCAACCTGGGGAAGGGGTTTCAACCCCGCTCATCGCGCGCGGCGAGGAGGATGCGCTCGGCCAACTCCATCGACTTCACGGCGTCGCCAAAATGGCTGCTCGGCAGCAGCCCGGCCGTCACGCGGTCGATGAAGTGCCGGTTCTCATGCCAGAAGCCGAGCCAGTGCCGCGGCGCCAGCTCTTCTTCCGGAGTAACGACGGCGCGCGCGAACGCCGCGGAGGGCTGGATATCAGGCTCGCCGCCGTCGGCCACAAAAAGGCTGTCGCGATCGGCATCGACGGACGCGGTGGCGTTCGGACTGTGGAACTCGGCCCGGAAGATGCGCCGGCCGGTCACGGTGTTGTACTGCATGCCGCCGACCGCCCCCGTCGAGAACGAAACGAGGGCGCTGAATGCATTGGCCGCCGGACCGGGCACATACCGACGGCGTCCCTCCACATGCACAGCCTCCACCTCGCCGCCACACAGCCAGCGCAGGGTGTCGATGGCGTGGATACCGTCCGACGTGAGGGGATCGATGGCTCCATCGTAGAAGCCAGCCGGCTTCGTCAGATCGCCCGTGTTCTTGAGAAAGTCGACCGTCGCGGAGTGGATCGGCCCGCGGGACTCGACGCGCTCGCGCAACGTCGTCATCGCCGGGATGAATCGCCGTTGAAAGCCGACCATGGTCAGGCAACCATGCTGCTCGGCGGTGTAGCTGAGCATCCGGGCTTGCGTCAGCGTGAGGGCGAGCGGCTTCTCGATGAAGAGGTGGCAGCCCTGCTCGAGCAGATGATGGACCGGTTCGTAGAGGTGCTGGGGCGGCATCAGCACGTAGACCGCTCCGGGCTGGACCTCGGCGACCATCTGTCTATAGTCTCGGTAGACACGGTCGGCCGGGATCCCGAACCGGGCGGCCGTTTGCCGCGCTTTCTCCTCGACGAGGTCGCAGATCGCGACGAGATCGACGTCAGGAAAGCTCGCCAGCGACGGATAGTGGTACGTATTGGCCATCGTTCCCGCGCCGATGAGCGCCACGCGGATGCGGGGTTCTGTCACACCACGACTCCATCCATCGTCCTGTCTCGATGCCGCCGATGCTATTTGGGCGCGCGAGGCATCTCCCTAGGTGGCGAGCTTCGTCGGCTTCCCACCCGCCCGGGCGGAGACCAGCGCGGCCTCTTGAAAGGCGACGACCTCGATCAGCTCGTCGGGCCCAATCGGTGACGGCGCGCCGGCAAGCACCGGCACCACGACCTTGAGGAGGTCCCGGTAGATCCACTCCGTCGCGATCGCGGTTGCCCGGATGCCCTGCTCGCCGTACACGGTCAAACCGTAGCCGAGTGTGCCGGCACGCAGGCCCCGCACCACCCCGATGCGGCCATCGGACCAGCGCCCGGTGACGACCTCGCCGCCCTCCTCGAAGGCGCAGGCGACCTCGCGACAGCCCGGACCAAGCAGCGCATAGAGCATCTCGACGCCATGCACGCCGTAGTGAAACAGGCCGGGGTTGGCCTTGTGCAAGCGGGCCGGGCAATGGACGTCGGCGCCGACGAGCGTGCCAAGCGACGGGTCGACGCGCGCCGTCGTCACCTCGGCGACGAAGCGCAGCGCCGAGGCAGAGATGAGCGGCGTGCCGTGCCGCCTGGCCAGGTCGACAAGCGTACGCGCGTCCGCCGTCGTCGACGCCAGCGGTTTGTCGACGAAGACCGGCAGCCCCGCTTCGATAAAGGGTCTGGCCCGCTGCAGGTGGATGCCCCCCTCGTTCGACTCGATCAAGATCGCATCGACACGCCCCAGCAGATCTTCGGGGCGCTCGACCAGATCGACCCCCGCTTCGATCATGGCGGCGACGTACTCTTCGATGCGCGCCGGTTCGGTGATGCGGGATGTGCCGACGTAGGCGGCGACCACCTTCGCGCCCTCGACCCATTGCTCCGGCCCGACGCCCACGTGATTGAGCCGTCGCGCAAATTGGTAGACATGGCTCGTATCGCAGTTGACGATGCCCAATCGCAACATGCAGCGTCCCCGCCTTCGTTCCGGCGCGGTGCGCCCGCGCCCGCTTGAAACCGGCGGCGACCTTGCCACCATTTAGTTTCCCCTTCGAACTAATTGGCAGCCTAGCACCGCCGCGGATCGGCGTCAAGCAACCCACGCCGGGGATTGTGATTCTGAGAAACTGCCACGACTCGCTGGACTGCCGCGCCTTGAGGAGCAACGTCCAATGACGGCACCGATCGAGAAACACGGCGTCGCCTTCGCCGGCGAGAACCCGATGATCGTCCTCTACCAACAGCGACCAGGCGGCGACGAATGCGTGGCCATCGCCAGCCTCTGGCGTAGCGCCTACTCCGCGGCCGGAGAGGGGCACGCGCTGGTCATCTGGGTCGATCCGGTCGCCTCGGGATTCGGCGATTTAGCCCCCATCGGCATCTACACCGACAACCTCGATCTGGCGCGCCTGGTCTGGACCAACTTCTATCAAGACTACGACCTGATCCACAACCGCGGCATCGACGATTCACCCCCCCACACCGCCCGCTTCGTGTACCAGGCGGACGGACGGCGGCTCCACCGCTTCGCCTGCTCGACCGGCACGACGACGATCGAGCTCGAATGGCGCGACGCCCAGGAGCCGTTCCAATCGATCACCTACCTCACCGGCTACGAAGTCTCTGTCGTCGCCTGCCCCTGCCCGCGGGCAAGCATCGCGGTCAACGGCCAAATCGTGCCGGGTGAGGTCAGGCTGCCGCACGGCGTGTTCAAAAGCTCCGCCATTCTGGCCTTCGCCGAGACGTGGATTGAGCGCTGACGCCGACTGGAGTTCTGTTCGCCGCGGACCGATCGTGCGGTATGCTGGTGGGCACAACACAACCGAGGAGATCGACGTGCTGGCTGATCCAAGTGCCTCCCAACACAGTCAATCCCGCCCTGGAATCCGGGCGCGGGCGACCCTCTTCCTGGAGGCGCATCGCGCGACGATCGACGTCGCCTTGCGCCCGACCCGCCGGAATCTCCTCCATTGGGCGTCGTGGGCGCTCGCGCTCGGCGTCGAGCTGGCCCTCGTGGTCGTCCTCTGGAATGACCGCATCCTTGGCTGGGAACAGTCGCTCACCAGGCGTCTGCAGGACGTTCCGGGCAAGCAGTTGATCTTCGACGTCTCATCGGCCCTCACCAACACGATCTCGGTGGGATTCCTGCTGATCTTCCTGACGGTCGTCTCCGCCGTCTACCTGCTGGGTCAACGAGCGGCCGCGCTGCTGCTGGTGCTGACCCTGCCGCTGCACGCCTACGCCCTCGTTCCCAAGCTCGTTGTCGACCGCACCCGTCCGTCCTCCGCGTTTGATGGCATTGTCGGGGTGGGTGGCCCCTACAGCTTTCCCTCCGGCCACTCCGAGTACGTCGTCACCTTCTACGGTTTCCTGGCCTACTTGTTCATGCTCCACGTCAACGGCCGCTGGCCGAAGGCGGCAATTTTCGCGGTCTGGGTCGTCCTCGTGCTCGCGACCGGATTCGGGCGGGTCGCCCTGGGCCGCCATTGGCCCCTCGACGTCCTGGCCGCCAACGTCATCGGCCTCGGTTCGCTCTCGGCCATGATCTGGCTGCACACCGCCATTCGCCACACGCAAAAGCACGCGCCACCCGGCTAGCTGAAGCCCGGTCCGCGGGTCCCTCCCCTTCGACGGGTCGCGACCGCCGTCCCAAAACGCTGACGGGCTCTCCTCAGGTAGGGCTTATGCGTGCGTTGGGGTCGCAGAAAGCGGAAACGTCCCTCGCCAATGCCATCTATGATTTGCGGCAGGCGACCGGATGGAGGAGGTTTCCGGACTGAGATTGAAAGCACGAGGGGCAAGCCCATGTCTATCAAGTCCCACACCGCGGACAGGGATAGGCCAGTCGAAGCAGATCCCGACGACATCGAAGCCTATAGCGCGACCTTCGATGCTCCGGCACACCGAGACCTCGCGGCCGCGGACGCTGAGATCGATAAGCCATCCTGCGTTACCGCTCGCGGAAGCCGCGTGGCCCGAGTCGGATTACCGAGCATGTTGGAACGGTCACGCCCCGCAATCGACCGGACAATTGGCGGGCTGTCCGTAAAGAGGTCGAGAGGCTGATGGCCATCGCCGTTGCTGCTGAGGACGCCGACGAGGAACAGGACTCTTCATGAAACGCTTCGTCCCGCGCGCCTTCACCGTCCCCACCC